>JBGPEV010000195.1:0-6113 GCA_041482995.1 bacterium
CGAGGCCGATTGCCCGACGGTGGTCGCTCCGCTGCGGCGACCCCAGTCCATCCACGGCGAGGACGCGCGCTTCACTCGCGCCCACACCCGGCAGCCCCTGAAGATCACGATCCCCGGGCCCATGACCATCGTGGACACCCTCGCGGACGAGTACTACAAGGAGCGGCCGCGCCTGGCGATGGAGTTCGCGAAATTGATCAACGACGAGGCCCGCGAGCTGGATGCGATCGGGGTGGACGTCATCCAACTCGATGAACCCGCCTTCAACGTGTACCTGGAAGAAGTGGAGGAGTGGGGCGTGGCGGCAATTCACCGCGCCATCGAGGGCCTGCGCTGCAAGACGGCCGTGCACATCTGCTATGGCTACGGCATCCAGGCCAACATCGATTGGAAGCAGACCCTGGGATCGGAATGGCGGCAATATGAACGCATCTTTCCGGCGCTCGCGCGCAGCAAGATCGGCCAGGTTTCGCTCGAATGCGCCAATTCCCACGTGCCGATCGAACTGCTCGCGCTGCTGAAAGGCAAGGAAATCATGGTCGGCGCGATCGACGTCGCGGATACCCGGGTGGAAACGCCGGAGATGGTCGCCGCCGTCATCCGCCGCGCCATGAAGGTGGTGCCGCCCAAGCAGATCCTCCCGTGCACCAACTGCGGCATGGTGCCGCTGGCCCGCGATGTCTCCTACGGCAAGCTCAAGGCGCTCGCCGCCGGGGCCGCGCTCGTGCGCAAGGAGTTGGGCCAGGGCTAGGCGCTGGACGCCTACATCTGCTTGAACAGGTGGGCGTAGTTCCGGCTCACGGCCAGCGGCTCTTTCCCCCCGCGCAGGGAGAGCAAGTACTGCCCCCGAAAATCGCGGGTCACGCGCTCGATCGCCTGGACACGCACCAGCGTGTTGCGGTGCACGCGCCAGAACGCCTGGGGGTCGAGGGATTCCTCCAGGGACTTGATCGGCACCCGGATTACCCATTCCTGTTCCCGCGTCACAACCCGCGTGTACTTGTCCTGAGCCTGGAAATAGAGCACGTCCTCCGGCGCGATCAGGCGAATCTCATCGCCTTCTCCCACCTTGATCCAGTGCAGAAACGCGGGCGCGGGATCGATGGCGCGCCGCAAGCCTTCCAGAATGGCGGACAGGTCCGGAGGCGGATCGGCCAGTTTTCGTTTGAGGCGGCTCACCGTCTCCTGCAGCCGCGCATCGGTGACCGGCTTGAGGAGGTAGTCCACGGCCTCCTGCTCGAAGGCCGCCACCGCATACTCCGCATAGGCCGTGATGAACACGAACCGGCAGGGCACGGGCGTGCGGGCGGCCACCTCGAGCCCCGTTGGGCCCGGCATGCGAATATCGAGAAAGGCCAGTTGGGGCCGGTGCTCCGCCAGGAGAGCCAGCGCATCCTCGCCGTTGGCCGCCTCGGCGCAAATGCGCAATTCCGGCCAGAGTGCCGCCAGCTTGCCTCGCAAGTACCGGCGCAGCGGGGCCTCGTCGTCTGCAATGAGGGCGGTCGGGGCGATCATGGACGTCGCGAAGGCGCACCGGTGGAAGGTTGGTCTTCGGTAGTCAGCGGCAGGCTAAGGGTGGCGACGACGCCCGTGGGCGCGTTCTGCCGCAACGTGAGTTGCGCCTGGTCGCCGTACAATCCGGCCAGCCGGTCGCGGATGTTCTTGAGACCGACGCCACCCCCCCAATCGCCGTTCAACCCGCGCCCCGTATCCGCGACCACGATGGAGATACGGTCCGCGTCTCTGCGGAACTGAATGTCGATTCGTCCACCGGAAATTTGCGGCGCCAACCCATGGATCACGGCATTTTCCACGAGCGGTTGAATCAGCAACGGAGGAATGGGGACCTGGGCCAGCGCCCCGGGATCCTGGATGCGATAGTGCAGCCGCTCCCCCATGCGGATGGTCTGGATCTCCAGGTAGGCGCGCAGCAAATCGACCTCTTCCGCCAAGGTGCTCGTGCCATTACGGGTACGCTGCAGGCCCACCCGCAGGTAGCGGGTCAGATGCTCGAGCATCGCCTTGGCCTGCGCCGGGGCCGGGTCGATCAGGCTCAACACATTGGACAGCGTGTTGAAAAGAAAATGCGGCTCGATCTGCGCTTGCAGCAGCTTGAGCTGCACTTCGGCCAGTTGGTGCGCGGATTGGGCATTGCGCAGTTGCTCGGCCTGAAGTTGCGCCGAGGTGGCGGCGATGTGGCGGCGCGACTCGAAGTAGTACGTGACCACCGTGCCAAACAGCACGACGTTGGCCAGCACGATCAGCAGCACCCGCGGCTGCTCGATCATGATTAAGGCCAAGGTGTGGTCGAGCAGGAATCCGGAAATGAAAATCCCCGCCAGCGCGCCGGACACCACGGTCAGTGCCAGCATCCAGAGGGGAACGCGTTGGAAATCGCGGTACCAGACTGCCAGCACGTTCATCAGGCAAATGGAAAGACCGATCGCTTCGGAGACGACGATATTCTCCCACAGCCCGGAGCCCCGAATTGCGGTGATGAAAATACCGATGAAGACGTTGATCGCCGCGACCAGCGCGAAGCTGCGGAAAAAATGGAGCCACGCCTCGCGGCCGCGTTGGGGGAAAGTGGCCGATGTCATCCGAATGACCATTCTAGGCTCAAGAGCAGGCTGCCGGTCGTCGGCAAGGCCCGGTAGGCGGACCCCTCCGCGCCGCCAAAGCGGCGCAGCCGCGCCTGGAAGCGAAAGCGGTCGCCTTGGTACGACAGGCGCGCCGTGGCCGCCCATCCTCCATCCGTGGGCGTGAACAGACCTTCCAGCGCCGGCTCCCAGCGCTCTCCGGTATAGGACACCCGCACGAAGGCGTTCTCGCGCACCAGGTTGCGGGAATCGAAATAGACCGAGCTGAAGCCCACGTTTCCCAACACGGCATTCCTCGGAACCCCCGGCTTGCCCAGCAGCGCCCGCTGGCGGCGGATCAGGTCGATCAAATCGGCCCATTCGCCCGCGGTGTACGCCTCGTCATCGTACCAGATTTCCAGGGACCAGGTGATGCCGCCGGCATAACTGTTGGTCACGCCGAGCAGCGCCTGAAGGCCAGTGTCTCCAGTTTCGGTCGCAATGGGGTCGATTCGTGCCAGCAGGGGACCGGCCTGCCCGGCGAGTGGATTGATCTGCCGCTCGTAGCGGTTGAGATAGAGCGCCTCGCCGTGCACCTGCCACGCGTCGCCGATGACGCGGGCGAATCCGGCTCCCGCCTCATAACGGTTGCGCTCGTTGAAACGCACGACCCCCTGCAGGTCCAGATTGCCCAGCGTCAAGAACATCCGCCCCGCGCCGGATTCGTCGAGGCGTGGATCGTTGTCCTTGCCGCGGAGCGGATTGGCGTAGACGATAGTCCATTCCGTGCTCGCGTCGAAGTGCTGCCAGGCCAACAGCGGTACACCTTCCGGTGACGTCATGAAGCGGTCCAACCGGGGTTCCCGCTGGATCACATCCAGCGGGCGGAAGCCCAAACCCACACCCCAGCTCAGCACTTTCTTGCCGAGCGTGACGTCTTGTTCGAACACCCGGGTATCGAGGAATAGCTCGTTCAGCACCCGGTCGTACTGGGGCGATCCATGCTCCTGGTTGAGTGCCGACGCCGTCGCCGTCAGGTTCCATCCCCCTTCTTGTGCATGCAGTTCCAACTCGTGACGCAACTGGCGCTCCGGCGAGGAATGGAATGAGTCGGGAAGAAAGAACGGACTCTCCCGGTTCTCCTCGTCATATTCCGGCAAGGCCCGGTAACGCACGTCTAGGGGTCCGGCTTGGACGGCGAGCGCCCAAACGGCTATCAGCGCGGCCAGGAGCAACGTCCGCATTACCAGTCGCCCAAGTCGGTCCGCGCCAGGTACGCGGGGTTGTACACCTTGTCGGGGATGTCCATGTTGGTGAATGACTGGTATTGCACCTCGGTCTTGCGCTGGGGCTGGATGGCATCCACGAGCGTCATGGCAT
Organism: bacterium; assembly: GCA_041482995.1. Classification (GTDB taxonomy): domain Bacteria; phylum SAR324; class SAR324; order SAR324; family JACQKK01; genus JBGPEV01. The sequence goes on from JBGPEV010000195.1 coordinate 3,960, forward strand.
TGACTCGCCGCCGGCCATCGACGTCGCCGAGGGTGAACAACGCCTGTTTGGCGAGCTTGCCCGAGATCACATACAAGTCCGCCCGCACCGGCCAGTGCCCCTGCTCCGCGACATAGAGTTCGACACGCTGGTAACTCACCCCGGCGTCCTGTGCGGCCAGCGTCAGGTGGATGCAGGGCACGCCGTTCACGGTTTCTTTCCCGGCGATCTTTCCGGTGTAGCCGTCGCTCCAAGTCATGCTGGCGACGTCGCCCGTTGCCGCTTCGCCCAGCAGCTTTTGCATGGGCGTAATGCGCACGGGAAGCCGGCTGCCGGGCAGAATGATCCAGAAACGCTCATCGAGCATGAGGATCTTCTGGCCCTGCTCCGAGGGATGGCGCGAGATTACGAGGGATTTGCGTCCAGGCTTCACGTAGACGGCGTAGGTTCGTTCCTTGTCCAGCGCGCCGTTGCGGAGCAGCCGCACGTTGGTCACCACCCGCACCGAGGCATCGGGCAGCCGGAACGCGTCGGCCTCCCTCAGAAGTTCGGCGGCGTCTTGCGCGATCGCAGGGACGGCGATGAGGAACCAGGCGATCAGCGCGATCGGGAGTCTAGACATGGGTCAAGGCTTTCACGATGGAGGTGCGGGCGGCGTCGCGGCAGCTCACCCAGGCGGAAACGATGCTGACGAGCAACATCGATGCCGCGGTGATGCCGTAGAGCAGCCAGGAAAATTCGATGCGCAGCGGATAGGTGGTCGAACGCCCGGGCGGCGGCGGCATCTGGACGTCGAGCAGCAACAGCAGCACGCTGATGCCCGTGGCGAGCAGCATGCCCACGACGATCCCGGATCCGCCAAGGACGCTGGCTTCCAGCAGGAAGTTGCGGACGATCTCCCGGGGCATCGTCCCCATGGCGCGCAGCGTGCCAATCTCCCGCGTCCGTTCCACCACCGACATGGAGACGGTGTTGGAGACGGCGAAGAAGACGAGCAAGGCGATAACGACGCCGAGCATGCCGAAGATGCGGTTGTAGAGCTGCCGCACCGCCTCATAGAAGAATGCCTGATCCCGCCAAGTGCGCACGGCGAAGCCCTGCAGCAGCGGTTGCAACACGGCCAGTACCGTGGGCGTATCGTCCGTGTGGGTCAGGTAGAGCGAAAGTTCGCTCACCCGGTCGCTGCGCAGCAGGGATTGCGCCGTGGCCAGGGACACGATCAGCGAGCGGCGATCGAGATCCGGCACCCCCACGGAATAGAGCCCCTGCACCCGCACGTCGAGCGCGTTCAGGCTGCCTTCCGTCGTCGTTCCCAGCACAGTGAGCACGCTCCCAACGTCGGCTTTCAGAAGCCGCGCCAGATCGATGCCCAGCATGACTTCCGGCAGGTCATCGGCCTTGGGCCGCGTGCTGAGCGTATTGCCTCGGGTGACACTGAGGAAAGGACCGCGCGCGATGAATTCGCCGCTCGGGTCCACCCCCATGCCGACATAGATGGTTGATTTGTCACCGTTGCTGATCAGGCCGGTGAAGCGCAGCCGGGGCAGGGCGATGCGGACGCTGGGGTTCTGTTCCAGTTGCCGCCGCAGCGCCTGTGGGTTGGAGAGGCCGAATTGCAGCGGAGTGTCTTCCTCTTTGTCGAAGTAGTCCTTGTGGGCGACGATGATGTGCCCGGTATCCCGTGCCGAGACTTCCTTCAGTCCCTCGTAGGTGAAGAGCGCGAAGCCGCCGCCGACCAGCACCGAAGCGGTGGCCACCCCCGCGATGATCACGGTCATAAGCGACCGCCTGCGGTTTCGCAGGGCGTTCTGCGCGGCGAATTTGAGCCAATTCATTGAATTACTCCGTCGTGGAGATGGACGATGCGCCCGCAGCGGGCCGCCATCCGGTCATCGTGGGTGGCGATGAGAAACGTGATGCGGTGCTCCTTGGCGAGTTCGTGCATCAGGTCGATCATCTGCGTGGCCGTCTCGGAATCCAGGTTGGCCGTCGGCTCGTCCGCGATCACCAGCTTGGGCAGCTTCACGAGTGCCCGGGCGATGGCGACCCGTTGCTGCTGGCCTCCGGACAGCTTGTCCGGGCGGTGTCCGCCGAAGTCCTGCAACCCGACGCGCTCCAGCATCTGCTGAACCCGTTGGCGGCGTTCCGCCGCCCCGGTGCCGAGCAGCAGCAGCG
>JBGPEV010000196.1:0-6066 GCA_041482995.1 bacterium
CCTCGCGCCCCATGTAGGCCGCGGTCGTCAGCAGGTTCTGCTTGAGCACCCCCGGGACCGGGGTGCGGTACAGCGGATAGAACGCCTTGTCGTAAATGCCGGTGGCCAGGCGGTTGGAGATGAAGGCGTCGTTCAGGTCGCCGCCCGACCCGCTCACCTCATAGAAGGCGCCCATCAGCATGCGCGCAAAGGCGTCTTCCTTGTAGCCGTTCTGCTCGTTGGCGGGGTATTGGCTGTTGACGTATTTCAGCTTCTCGTCCACCTTGCGCGCTTCGACCAACGCCGCCTCGACGTTCCCCAGTTCGGCGTAGTTCAGTGCGCGGTAGATGTTGATGACGACCGACTCGAAGTCCTCGCCCTTGTAGGGCAGCGTGTTGTCGTTGGAGATGAAGGCGAGGACGTTGCCCGACACGGATTCCGTGAACAGCGCATCGATCCGCTTCTCCGCCCGCTCGAAGGCCTCGTTGCTCTGCTGGTAGCGGCCCGCGTAGTTGTAGTAGACGCCCAAGTCCATGTTCCACAGCACCTCGTTGGTGCTGCCGTACTCCGGCTTGGCCTTCTCCACCACCGCCACCGCCTCGTCGTACTTCCCGGCGGCAACCAGCCGATCCAGGACGGGGTAAAGTTCGCGGTGCTGCGCGCAGGCGCCCAGGACCAGCACGGCCAACAGGGCAAACCCCACCCGCGCGGCGTGTGCGGCCGGCGGCCGGCGGCCGGGCCCCCACGGTCTGGGCCCGGTCCCGGAATGCGCGGACGGAACGGTCTGCATGGGTTAGAACTTCGTCTTGGCGCGGTCGATCAGCTTCTTGATCTTGTTCTCGCCGATCCACACCTTCTCGTTGGTCTCGACGCTGACCAATTCCAGGTTGGTCTGGTAGAAGACCACCTCGGATTTTCCCTGCCGGTCGCTGATGGAGTTGATCACGCCCGTCAGCACGAAATCGGCGCCCACTTCCTTGCCCACCTTGGAGGGATTGGCCGTGAACCCGCCCTGCTGATCGGCCCGCTCCTCGCGCAACTCGGCCCGTTGGTCCCGGTCGGCCACCACGCCCACCCGCCCGGAGCGCAGGAAGGAGCGTTCCAGGTCCTTCATGAACGTCTGGGTGTTGATGTGCTCGCTCGTGCGGTTCTTCACGCCGAACGCGACCACCACCGGCTTCTTGCCGGCCTTGCGGGTATAGTCGTCCACCCAGGGGAACGACATGGCGTCCTTGATCATGTCCGACGATACCATCTGGGAATCGGTATCGTTCCAGCTTCCGCTCAGGTCCAATTGCTGGCTGGTGGCAACCCGTTCCACCCGCTTGTCCGCGCAGCCCGCCACGGCCACCGCCACTGTCACGGCGAAGATCCATCCCTGCCATCGTTTGATCGCGTGCATCATCGCTGAATCCGTCCAAGTCGAAAGGGTGGGCGAGAGCAACCCCGGCGTGTGTCCGGGCTGCCGGGTCCGTTCACGAGAATACGAAAGATACCCCCCGCCAATGCTTCGACTCTAGGCCGAACCTCCCGCAAACGGCAAGTCCGGCCCGCCCCCGCGCGGGTGCTATACACAACGACAAAAAATGATTCGCCACAGATGAACACAGATAAACACAGATTGATTCAGACGAAGCACCCATGTTCCAGAGACTGACTGCACGCAAGCAGCATCGGACTGCTCTCCAAGGGGCTTCTGGAGCAGGTTAGCCAATCATGGGCGCGCAATGTTCCGCCCGGATCAGTGCATTGCGCCATCCCCAGCCGGTTTTCATATCTGTGTTCATCTGTGTTTATCTGTGGCTGCAAATATGTCGTTGTGTTTAGAAAGCACGCCGGCGCCCGCTCAAGGGGCCATGTTCCCACGCCGGACGGGCGGCGCGTGGGGCGACAGTGCGGCGCGCCTCCTGCTATGCTGCCGGGCAACCGCCCCCCGGGCCAACGCGGCGCCCGCGCGGGAACAAGAGGAGGAGCGGCGATGGCCCCATGGTGCGGCAACCCGCGCGGCAACTGGCACGGCAACAGGCGCGGCACAATGGACGCCTGCGGGAGCGGCGGCAGCCGGCACGCCGCCGCCAGCCTGGCGCTGTCCGTGCTGTTGGCCGCCTCCTCCGCATGGGCCCAGCCCGCTCCCATCGTCGTCTCCCGCAATGTGTTCCACGGCCAGGAGAACCGGCCGGCCCGCGCACTCTCGGGCGGCAACGGCATGAGCCTCGGCGCCGAGCGGCTGGAGGTGAGCGGCGCGGCCCATCTGCGCATCGCCTCCCCTTCGCGCACGGTGTCCGCCGCCTTGCGCTTCCGCCCGCTGCCCGAGACGGCGGAGGGTTGGGTGCTCACGGTGGTGCTCACCACCCAGCAGCACGACCGGGATTTCTACTACCTCGGCCACGGACAGCGGGCGGAACAGGGGAAACGGGTCGAGCAGGCCGACTATCACGCCGATGGACTGCAAACCGAATTGACGGCCGACGACGAGCAGGGCCGGCCGCGCTCCGTGCGGGAGATCGTGCTGCAGGACGATGGCCAGGCCGAACTGCGTCTGGCGTTGGATGGCGACACCCTGCGGTTGACCGTGCTGACGCCGGATCACGGGGGCGTGCCCACGCCGCCGCGGTTTGCCGGGGGCAAGGGGCCACCCCTGCGCTTGCTCGACTACTCCCTGTTGGGCGGGGGCTACACGGACAATGCCTTCGCCGAAGGGTGGCTGTCCGGTTTCCTGGTTCTTCGCGCCAACTATTTTGCCAACAGCAGCGAGACGCTCGGGGTCACCCGCGTCGCGGTCGCCCAGCAGGCCTGGCGCTGGGAGCACTTTTCCGTGTGGGTGGAGGGCGGGGGCGCCGTCTCCCAGCGCCGCAACGAGAAGACCAAAGTTACGGAAGACGCCCGCATCGACCTGACGCTGGGCGGCACCGGCCATTGGCGCTATGACGCGTTCGGCGCGTCCCTGCACCTGGGCAGCGCCGGCACGTCGCTGCTCACCCAACTGCTGGCCGGTTGGCAATTCTCCCAGTCTTGGGGCGCCGTGCTCTCCTGGCAACAACTGAAGGACGCCTCCGGGTTCGGGATCGGCATGAGCGTCAACTTTTGAGCGCGGCGCGGACCCTCCGCAGTCACCCGGCGACGAGTTGCGGCGATGGATAGCAACACGCTGGCGGTGCTCTGGGCGCTGGTCTCGGCGCTGGGCTTCGGGCTGGCCCTGGTGACCACCCGCCTGGGGCTGCGCTATCTGCCGCCGGCGGCGGGGGCGCGGATCAGCGTGCCCAGCACCGCGCTGCTGCTCTGGCTGCTGGCGCCTTGGCGCGCCACCTGGCCCAACCCCGTGCCGTGGACGGCCCTGGCCATTTTCGCGGCCGTGGGCGTGGCGTTCCCGGCCTGGGTCACGCTGCTCACGTTCGAGGCCAACCGCCGCCTGGGACCCACGCTGACCGGCACGCTGGGCGCGGTGACCCCGCTGTTCACCGTGCTGGGCGGCGTGCTGCTGCTGCGGGAATCGCCCACGGCGGCGGTACTGGGCGGCACCGCCGGCGTGGTCGCGGGCGTGATGATCCTCACGGGCGCGGGCAGCGTGGCGGGCGGCGGGCCGCGCTGGCCGCTCGCGCTGCCCGTGGCGGCCGCCGTGATCCGCGCCCTGGCCCAGGTGGGCACCAAGGCCGGCCTGGCGTTGCTGGCGCAACCCTTCCTGGCGGCGCTGGTGGGCTACACGGTCTCCACCGCCATGGTGTTCGCGTTTTCCCGCTGGCTGGGCACGGTGCCGCGTTTCACCCTGCGCTCGCGGGGCGTGGGCTGGTTCGTGCTCTCGGGGATGGGCAACGGCGGCTCCGTGCTGGCACTCTATACGGCGTTGCAACACGGCCCCGTGAGCGTGGTGGCCCCCGTGGCGGCCGGCTATCCGGTGGTCACGTACTTGATCAGCATCGCCCTCTTCCCGGAGGAGCGCCTCGGCCTGCGCCGCCTGGCCGGGGTCGCGCTGGTGGTGGGCGGCGTGGCGCTGGTGATGGTCTAGCGGCGATTCGGCGACAAAGGATCGCGCTCCTCGTTCCACCGCCATCTCACCGTCAAGAACACTTCCCGCCCCGGCGCGGGAAAGTTCTCCTGCTCCGCGTAGGTCTCGTTGAGCAAGTTGCGCGCCTCGAAGCCGCCCTCGAAGCGGCCCCCCATGCCGCCGGGCAAGGCAAAGGTCAGCCCGGCGTCATAGACGTGATAGCCGCGCAGCACGCGGGTGTTGGCGGTGTCCACGAAGCGCTCGCCGGCGTAGCGGCCCTTGCCATAGGCGGCCCAGCCCTCGCGCCGCCAGCGCACCTCCGCCGTGGCGCGCACCTCGGGCACGCCGGGCACGCGGTTGCCGTTGTCCCGCGCATCGATGGCGGAATTGTCCAGCAGCAGCGCCTCCGTGCGCGTGGCGCTGGCCTGCAGGGTCCAGTGGGGCGTGGGGCGGTATTGCGCGAGGCTTTCCACGCCCGTGCTGCGCGTGCGGGTCAAGTTGTCGAAGCGGAACAGGCTGGGCGCGGCGGGGTCCGCGATGGCCGCGATGTTGTCCCGGTACTCCTGCTCGAAGTAGATCGCCTCTCCGTAGAAGCGCGGGCTCGCTTCGTAGAACACGCCCCCGTCGGCGGACGTGGAGCGCTCCGGCCGCAGCTTGGGGTTGGCGGCGGAAAGTCCCGCCGGCGACCCCGGGTCATAGAGCTCGTACAGGCTGGGCGGACGGTAACCCGTCCCGTGGCTGGCCTTCACGCCGAAGCCGCCCAGGACGAGCTGGCTGGCCGCCACGCGGTACGTCCCCTCTCCGCCCACGTCGGAATAGCCGTCGTAGCGCACGCTCGCCTCCAGGGCGCCCTGTTCCAGGTGATCGGTCCAGCGGCCATAGGCGGCCCCTTGGTCGCGCCGCGGGGCGCGGAACTCGTCCCGCACCGCCTGGCGCGAGGCCAGACCGCCCAGGCGCACCTGCTGCTGCCCCAGCCAGCGCTCGCCCCACGCTTCGCCCAAGGCGAAGTCTTCCGTGTGGCGATTCTCCAGCGCGCTACCGGACTGGGTCTCGTTTTCCGTGCGGCGCCCGGTGGTGCGGCGCGCCACCGCCGTCCAGCCCAGCTCGAGGTCTTCCCCCAGGCGGCGCCCGTCGGCGTAGTCCAGGGACACGCGCTGCTGCTGCTCGCGCCCGAAGGGCCGCGGGTCCTCCACGCCGCCCAGGCCGTGGCGGTCGGAGGACTCCAGCTCCAGGCGGTAGCGCTCCCGCTCGCCGCGCAGCAGGGCCAGGGAGAGGCTGGCGATCTGCCGCTCGTTGCACTTGCGCAGGCGGTAGCCGCCCCCCAGGTCCTCGTTGCAGCGGTTGGGGGGCGAGGGGTCGCTCCCCGCGTAGTAGGCATAGGCGCCCCGTGCGTCCAGGTAGCGCGCCCGCGCCGTCACCGTGGCGCCGCCAAACGGCTCGCTCCACCCGGCCGCCGTGTCGTGGTAGCCCCCACTGCCCTCCGTGTGCTCGGCCCGGACCTCCCGCCGCAGGGGGCGGCGCGTGCGGATCACGATCGCGCCCCCCGCGGCGCCGGGGCCGTAGAGGCTGCTGGCCGCCCCCCGCAGCACTTCGATGGACTCCACCCGCTCCAAGTCCAGCGCCGCCAGATCGGTGCCCTGCCGGCCCGTGGCGCGGCCCTGGGCGGGGTGGTCCGTTTCCCCGGTCTGGGGCACGCCGTCGATGACGTTCAGCACCTGATCCGCGCGGCTGCCGCGCAGCGTCACCTTGGCCGGGGCCGCGCCGCCGCCGGCGCGCGTCACGGTGACCCCCGGCACGCTCTCCAGCACGTCGGCCGCCGTGCGCTGGGTGTCCTGGAATTGATCGCGCGTGACCAGCGTGCGGGAGCCCGGCTGGGTCGCCGCGCCGGGCAGGGCCGGGGCGGGCGCGCTGGGCGGACGCACCACCTCCGTGCCACCCTCCACCACCACGCCCGGTTGGCTCGACTCTTGGCCGGGTTCCTGGCTCATGGCCGCCGCCGCCCACACCGCCGCCATGCAGAGCGCCAGCGCCGCCGCGAGGAAACTCCGCCGTCCGGCGCCTTTCATGGCTCGAAGAGCAACGTCTTGCGCCACAGCACCCGCACC
>JBGPEV010000197.1:0-6015 GCA_041482995.1 bacterium
CGGCACGGAACATGAAGGCCGCCGCGGACGGCCGGCGCCGAAACTCGATGGGGGGAACTGTGTTCATACCGATCGCTCCGATCGGGACACGGGACCAGGATGGACGGCCAGTGCACGCCAGGTTGCTGCCCCCAGTTCGTCCTCGGCTTGGCGGCAGGAGCAGACGGCGCGCCCGCCGAGCCGGCCCCGCACCCACTCCTGGGCGGGTGCCAGCAGGATCGCGGCGTACAAATCCACCGGCAACGGCCGCAGCCGGCCCGCCTCCACGTGGGGACGGAACCAGGCGCCCAGCGCCCTGCCGAATTCCCGGTTCAACGCGCGGAGCGCGTCCTCCTGCCCGACCATGAAGCGCGCCCGCCGCGCCTCCAGCAGGAAGCGCGCCCAGGCCCAGTGCCGCTCCGCCCAGCGAAGGTGGTAGCGCACGGCGGCAACGATGCCCTCCCGCGCCCGGGTGGCGCGCAGCAAGGCATGGATCAAACCGCGCTGGTAGCCGGCCAGCCCCTCCAGATACAGGGCCGCCGCGACCCCGTCCTTGCTGCCGAACTGATGGTAGATGCTGCCGATGCTGGCACCGGCGCGCCGCCCGATCTCCGGCACCGTCGCTTGCTCCCCCCCCGCCTCGGTGAAGCACGCCAGTGCCGCCGCGAGGATTTGGCGGCGGCGGAGTTGCGAGCGGGCTTGGCGGCGTGGGCGGGCGACGGCCATGAACGGTTCCAAAAGTAGAATACCGTTCTAGAATAGTATTCTAAGCCCGCACCCGTCAAGCGGCGCACCGGAACCCGGCCGCGCACGGCCAAAGGCCCTTCATGTTCAAGAGCGGCCCGCTGCGGAGGGCTACGGGTCGCTGGGCGCAAGAATCCGGCCGCCGTTGACTGTCCATTGCGGAAGGAAATGGTCAGACGCGAGCAAGGCCATACTGCGTGACTGCAAAATGGCCTATTCCTTGCGTTCTAAAATGGGAGGTAGTAAACTCGTTCCTGCTGGCAGCTTTTACTACGTTGCGGTACAAGGTGAGGACTGCCTGCAAATCTCTTGCACTGGAGTTGTAATGAGCAAAGGAGCAAAGACCGCAGCGACGGCGGTTCGCTTACCCGTCGTTCCTGGCCTTGTCCCTGCTGATGATGGAACAGGGTATAGGTTGGATGTTTGGCAGGTGGAGCCTTCCGGCAGTGTTTTTATGGCGACTGGATTCCGAACCAAGGTTGTCGACGATCAGTTTGTCATGTTGTTTGGCACCTTCTCTTCTTTCGAGGAAGAGCCAAAGCGTTTTGATCTGGCCGTGGAATTATATTTGCCTGTCGGTACTGGGCTAGAACAGCTCGTCGAATCAGTGTGGGAAAGGGAATCCACCAGACGCGGGGAGAAGTTTGTCGAGACGTTGGCACGAGTACTGACGCCCGCTGAACGGGCATGGGCAGAGGGGTATGACAGCTCCTTACTTCCCCCAGCGAGGAAGGAAGAGGCGTTGCGGTCATTTCCGGTGCATGCAGTTGCTGTGAGCCTGCGGGATAAGCGGGGCTATCTGGAATTCTTCAGCGTTCCGGTGTCACTCGTGAGTTCGGAAATCTCCGGTCGCGCACGGAAGGGCGATGGCGTGAGGTCAGTGTTGTTTGTGGTCGTAAGCGCTAAGTTACTGTACGCCTTTCTGGATCAAGCAAGGAAAGCGCGGCAAAGGGGTCTCATGAACAACCACGTGGGAGCATGACAATGGAGACACCGTTTGGGTCGCTTAACGCGTTCTTGGCAGGGAGCGTGTTCAAGGCGAAAAAACTGCCGGGCACTATTCGGTCGCAGATCGCGACCCTACGAAAAAGACGGCAATTGGCAGCGACGTCAGTTCGTGTGTTGCTGTCGGCATCGGTTGTAGCTGGGGCGATGGCATCTTCCTCGATGCATGTCGTTCCTTTGGTGGGGGGGACATTTGAATGGCGTATTGGATTCTCGGACGTCAGTCAGATAGGGCGAGGCATTGAGGACCTGGGACAACGGGTCAAAAACGCGCGAGAGTTCTTTGAGATGTCTCAGAGGGAAGCGGCACAGGTGCTACATGTGTCCGAGTCGTCCTTGGAGAAACTTGAGCAAGGGGCAACTAGCCGACCAAGTGACTCGCTGGTCCGTCGATACCTTGCTCTAGTGGACTTGATGAACGTGCATGCGTCCACGCTAAAAGGGAATTGGGACGCGTCAATTGTCTACTGCAGAGCCCCGTCAGTACTCTGGGACGGGCAAAGCGCCTTTGAGTACGCGAAGAGGACTGATGGAAGCGCAATTTTTGAGGTCTTGGCGGCACATCGGCGGATGATTGGATGATCCTATTTCGATCCGTCCGGGCCTATTCCGAGTTGACGGACGAAAGTATCGTTGATGGCCATCATGCCAAGAGCAATCCTGGGCGCTGGCACCCGATGGGATGTCGCGCAGTATATTGCTCTGTTGCGGCAGCGGGCACGTATGCCGAAAGTGGCTTCTGGAGATTGTTGGAGCCGCTAAGGCTTTTCAAGGCGAATCCTTTACCTGGAATGGCTGAGGAGCTAAAACGGCTCAACGGTCAGGAAATCCGCACTGCGCAGGTCGAAGTGGGTATTGATCCCGCGCGCATAGTGGACATGAGCACGGCTGACGCGTTGCATTCTTGGGCGAAGCGCGCAGTGGTTTCAATTACGATTCGTGACGCGCTTGATCCGGGGGCGGGTCGGAACTACAGAATCACACAGCGTCTCGCACTCAGGGTCTTGGAAATGGGGTTCTGTGGGATCCGTGTCCAGTCGGCACGGGCAATCGGGGTCGAGAACTTGGTCTTCTATCCGGACAGATTTCGTGTTGGGGAATCATTGCGGGTGCTGACCCACGATGGCCGCAATATCTTCTATTCCAACGCCGGGCACCGATGGGATGGGCGTGATTGCTCGAGAATTCTCGACACCGAGATAGTCGTAGGAAGTTCGACCGTTCCGGGTGACACGCGGATTTCCGTTCGAGCGAGGTAGTTCACCAAAGGTAGAGTACCCGCAACTCAAACCTACTTGAACTTGCACTGCCGGGCAGTTCTCTTGAGATTGGCCGTACAGTGCCTGCGCCGCCTCGCCTCAATCTTCCCCTCCGCCCCCAAGCTGGTATAGGCTGATGGCTTGGAGAGGCGCGGCCCGCCCCATCTCGGTGCGGCTTCCGCGCCGGGACAACCGCTTGACCCGTAACGTAGAATTACCGACGTGAAAGCCGCCCAGAAGCCAGCGCCGAAACCTGCCCGCACGCCGGCCCCCCGGGCCGTGGGCAAGACCGCCCGGGAGATCCGCCAGGACTTCATCGCCTTCTTCGAGGCCAAGGGCCACAAGTTCGTGCGCTCCTCGCCGGTGGTGCCGCTGGAGGACCCCACGTTGCTGTTCACCAACGCGGGAATGAATCAGTTCAAGGACATCTTCCTCGCCACCGGCACGCGGGACTACACCCGCGCGGTCAACTCCCAGAAGTGCATCCGGGCCAGCGGCAAGCACAACGACCTGGAGGACGTGGGGCGCGACAACTATCACCACACGTTCTTCGAGATGCTGGGCAACTGGTCCTTCGGCGACTACTTCAAGCGCGAGGCGATCGGCTGGGCGTGGGAACTGCTCGTGACGCGCTGGGGCCTGCCCGCCGGGCGGCTCTACGCCACGGTGTTCGAGGGCAGTCCCGCCGAGGGCCTGGAGCCGGATGCCGAGGCGGAGTCGCTCTGGCTGGAGGTGACGCCCCTGCCCCGCGAGCGCGTGCTGCGCTGCGGCAAGAAGGACAACTTCTGGGAGATGGGCGAAAGCGGCCCCTGCGGCCCCTGCACGGAGATCCACATCGACCTGGGGGAAGGGACGTGTCCCCGGGCGGGCCGGCAGGGTCACGTCTGCCAGGTGAACGCGGAGGGCTGCTGGCGCTTCGTCGAGTTGTGGAACCTGGTGTTCATCCAGTACAACCGCTACCCGGACGGCAAGCTGGAGTCCCTGCCCGCCCGGCACGTGGACACGGGCATGGGGTTGGAGCGCATCTGCCGCGTATTGCAGGGAGCCGATTCCAACTACGCGACGGACCTCTTCACGCCCCTGCTGGCCGCCATCGCCAACGTGACCGGCACCACGGACACGGGCGGCGAGGTGGGCGTGGCCTTCCGCGTGATCGCGGATCACTTGCGCTCGCTCTCCTTCGCCATTGCCGATGGCGCCGTGCCCGGCAACGAGGGACGGGGCTACGTGCTGCGCCGCATGCTGCGCCGCGCCTCGCGCTTCGGCAAGCAGCGCCTGGGGCAGAACGAGCCCTTCATCCACAAGCTGGTGCCCACGCTGGCCCAAGGGATGGGCGACGCCTTCCCCGAGTTGCGCGCCCAGGCCGGCCACGTGGCCCGCGTGATCCGCGCCGAGGAGGAGAGCTTCCTGCAGACCCTGGACCGCGGCTTGGAGATGTTCGAGCGCAGCATCGCTACCCTGGGTAAGCAGCGCGTGCTGCCCGGCGCCGAAGCCTTCAAGCTCTACGACACCTATGGCTTCCCCATCGACCTGACGCGCCTGATGGCGGAGGAACGGGGCCTGAGCGTGGACCTGGCCGGCTTCGAGGCGCTGATGGAGGAGCAGCGCGCCAAGGCCAAGGCGGCCTCCCAGATGACGGTGGAGGCGGGGGAGTGGACGGCGGTCTCGGACGGCGCGCACTCCCAGTTCGAGGGCTATGGGAAGCTCAGCGTGACGGCCACGGTGCGCGCCTGGCGGCGGGATGCTCAGGGGCGCCTGTTGCTGGTGCTGAACCGCACGCCCTTCTATGGGGAAAGCGGCGGCCAAGTGGGCGACCAGGGCCGCATCCTCGGGCCCGCGGGAAATTGGCGCGTGGTGGACACGCAGAAGGAGGGCGACCGGATCGTGCACATCGCCGAAGGCACGGGCACGCCCGACGGGCAGCCGGTGAGCGCGGAGGTGGACGCGGAGCGCCGCGCCCGCACGACGCTCAACCATACGGCGACGCACCTGATGCACGCCGCGCTCAAGGAAGTGCTGGGCGCGCACGTGAACCAGGCGGGCTCCATCGTCCATCCCGACTACCTGCGCTTCGACTACACCCACTTCGAGAAGCCTGGCGACGAGCAACTGGAACGGATCGAGCGCCGCGTGAATGCCATGATCCGCGCCAACCGCGCCCTGGAGATTGCCCAGTCCAGCTACGACGACGCCATCGCCAACGGCGTGACGGCCCTGTTCGGCGAGAAATACGGGGACATCGTGCGCGTGGTCAAAGTGCCGGAGTTCTCCGCCGAGCTGTGCGGCGGCTGCCACGTGCGGGCGACGGGCGACATCGGCGCGTTCACGATCGTCTCGGAGACGGCCATTGCCGCGGGCGTGCGCCGCATCGTGGCCTATACGGGCGAGGCCGCCGAGCGCTACCTGCGCGAGAACAGCCGGCTCGTGGCCAGCTTCCGCCACATCCTCAACGCCACTCCCGAGGAACTGGTGCAGCGCCTGGAGGCGCTGGTGGAAGACCGCAAGCAGCTCGAGCGCGACCTGAAGGCGCTCAAGCGCCAGGAACTGAGCGGCGGCGCGGAGGACTTGCTGAAGGAGGCGGCCTTGGTGAACGGCGTGAGCATCCTGGCCCGGCAGGTGCAGGCCGAGTCCATGGACGATCTGCGCACCCTGGCCGACTCGCTGCGCAAGAAGATGCATCCGGGCATCGCGCTGCTCGGCGCGGTGATCGGGGGCAAGGGTTCGCTGCTCTGCGCGGTGTCCGACGATCTGGTGCAGGCCAACGTCAAGGCGGGGGACATCGTCAACCAGGTGGCCGCCTTGGCGGACGGCCGCGGGGGCGGGCCGCCCCACATGGCCACGGCGGGCGCGAAGGACGTGAGCAAGCTGCCCCTGGCCGTGCAACGGGCACCCGAGTTGATCGGCAACTACCTGGCGCAACGTGGCAAGGGGAACATTGTCGCATAGAGGTGTCAATGGGCCATTGCCCCCCCCTCCACGTCAATATCTGAAACAGCTTGCTCATTCTTGGGTAGGCTTCCGATCCCCG
>JBGPEV010000198.1:0-6010 GCA_041482995.1 bacterium
CGATCTTGCCCGCGTCGAAGCCCACCTCCTTGACCGTGAACCCGTAGGCGTCGGCGTCCTTGAGCGCCTCGTACAGTTCCGCGTTGCGCAGCAGGGCCTTGGTGGGGATGCAGCCCCAGTTGAGGCAGATGCCCCCCAGCCGGTCCCGCTCGATCACCACGGCCTTCAGCCCGTGCTGGGCCGCCTTGATGCCCGCCACGTAGCCGCCCGGACCCGAGCCCAGCACGGCGACGTCGTATTGAACAGACGCATATTGCGCTTCGGCCATTGCTCGTCCTCGCCACTGGAAACGGACTGACTGGATTTGCCGCGGATGAACGCTGATGGACGCAGATGGAACTGCCTGCGATCAGGCTAGCGTCCGGGGAGCGGGGGTGGCAAGGCGGAAGGAATCCAAGTACGTCGGAACCCACCGCTAGGCAACGCGGCCCTTTACCGTGAGAGCCCGTGCAATGAGGTGGATACTGCCATCGGCTTGCGTGGGCAGCGTGGCACGCAGCCGCTCGCGCAGGGCCGTCCGGCGGGTATCGTCCAGGGACATGCAGTATCCCGGCGCCGGTGCCTGGCCCCCCAGGAACGGCCGCCAATAATCGTCGAAGTTGGCGAACACCGTGGGCACGTCGATATTCACGACTTCCACACGCCGCAATCCGACGTCCCGCCACAATGCAGACAGGGCGTCTGAGCTGGCCAGGGGGAAGCGCACGCCTTCGTCCTTGGGGGCAGCGGCGGAGTCGAGCGCCACGGCGGCATCCCAGAACCGGCGCATCAACTCCATCCGCCCGGCGTAGTCCCACACATACGCAGCGACGAGGCCGCCTGGGCGCACGGCGCGCACCTGTTCGGCCAGCGCGAGCATGGGTTCCGGTACGAAATTCATGACGAGGCCACTGATGGCCACGTCCGCGGAACGGTCCGCCACGGGCAGGCGCTCGCCCCCGGATTGCTGGAAGGTGACGCGGGGGTCACGGATGCGCTCCCGGGCGGCGGCTAGATACCCCGGGGACGGCTCCACCGCGGCAATATGGAGCGGGGAGGCGCGATCGAGCACGGTCTGGGTGAGGGCGCCGGTTCCGCAACCGACTTCGAGCCAGTGCCGCTCCCGGGGCACGGCCAGCCACTCCAGAAACCGGATCGCCACGGGGCGGCTCCACCGCCCGACATAGCGCTCATACTCGTCCGCGTTGGACCAGGTGTCCTGTGAGGTGGTGCTCATGGTCATGGGGCAAGGAAGATCGTCAACCCGGGAGTGCCCACGCTGCCCGGATAATCTCTACCCCGCCTGCAGAATCCCCTCCAGGGGCAGAGCCGGTTGTTCTTCGCGCGGCGCATGGGTTCAGCCAGCAGGGATGCGGGCCGGCTTTTTCTCCAGCGATTCCCGGTACCCTCGCTCGCGATTGAGCCAGAAACGCGCCGGTACATCCAAGGCGCGCTCCAAGCCCGCCGCGAATTCTGGCGTGATGGATGTTGAGCCGGCCAGCACGCGGTCAATCTCCTCCAGCGAGATACCGGCCCGGCCCGCCAGGTCCGCGGCAGACCATCCTCTCGCGTCGATCGTTTCCCGCAGCGTGTCCCAAGGCGGCGACACGTCCGAAGGTCGGTACCGATTCCGTGTACTATTCATGGGTGTCCTCGACTCCCACCACGATGACGGCCTGAATGATTGACCAGTCTACCCCACCATCGGGGCGTCTGGGAACGGGATCATGATCGGGGCGGATCAGCAGGCGATACGGATGGTCGAGATCGACGGAGAGGAAGCCCTTCAGGTTTCCGGTCAACTCGTGACAGCGGGCGCCCGTCACATTGCGCAAGTCTTCCAACACTTGAGCGTCGTGAAGTTCGTCCAACCGCCTGCGCAGCAGCTTGGCCCTGCGCTCCCCGTGCCGCCGCCGCAGCAGGCGGCTGTCGTTGCACTCGCGCTCCAGCTTGCGGTCCGCAAAGCGGATGTCCATGGGCGGTCACGCGGGACCCGCCCTACCCCGCCTGCAGGATCCCATCCACCGGCAGCGTGGGCTGCTCTTCGGGACTGGCGGGCAGGTCGAAGTCCTCCAGCGTGGGCAGATCCTTCAGGTCGGCCAGGTTGAACAGGCTCAGGAACTCCTTGCTGGTGGCGTAGAGGATGGCGCGGCCCGGGCCGGGGTCCTTGCCGGCGATGCGCACCAGCTTCTTCTCGAGCAGCGAGCGCAGGCCGAAGGAGCAGTCCACCCCGCGCAGGTGCTCCACCTCGCTGCGGGTGACCGGCTGGCGGTAGGCGACGATGGCCAGGATCTCCAGCATGGCGGCACTCAGGCGCGTGGGCTTGAGCGGCTCGGCCTTCTGGATCCACGTCTTGTACATGGGCAGCGTCCGCATCTGGTACCCCTCGCCGATGGGCACGATGCGGAACGTGCGGCTGGTGCTCTCGTACTCGCGGTTGAGCTCGTCGATCAGGCCGTCCAGGCCCTCGGGGCTGGGATTGCCCAATACCCCGCGCAGTTGCTTCACCGACATGACCTCGGAGCAAGCAAACAGGACGGCCTCGATGATCTTCTTGGCGTCGCTTTCGTTCATGCGGGTACGCGCTCCTTGCGCTGGGGAGTCCTCATCCCCTGCCTCCCCGTCCGCCTTTGGCGTGGAGGGCTTCCCTGGGGATGTTCAGGCAGTTATACCCACTTCTCATGCCGCAATCCAGTGTTCTCGAAGATAGTCCCGGATGGCGGGCAGCAGGTAGGCCCGCACCCGGGGGACCAGCAGGGCGGCCCCCACCAGGTCCGTCAGCAGCCCCGGCACGATCAGCCCCCAGGCGGCCAGCAGCTTGAGCATGGCGTCGATGCCCTCCTCGGTGGGCACGCGCCCGTTCTGCAGGTCGCTCTCCAGTTCCGTCCAGAGGGACAAGTCCTCCTGGCGCGCGTGCCACCATCCCACCCCTCCAGTCAACACGCACCACACGGCCGCCACCGTGGTGGAGATGCCCAGGTGGATGATGATGAGGAACTCCAGCCAGGGCAGGATGCCCAGGGCCACCACGACGATCAGGATCAGGACGGTGCGGCGGGACATGGGGATGCTATAGTGGGGCGGATTCGATTGACGCCAACCCAATGCCCTTGGAGAAGCAATGGCGCTGCGCGTGTCTACAACGGAGTTCCGCCGGTCGATGTCAGCTTACCTGAAGCGGGTCGCTCAAGGCGAGATGCTTGAGCTCACGGTGCAGACCCGAACGGTCGCCTGGATCGTGCCGCCGGGGCCCACCCGGGTCATTCCATCGCGCATGGACCAAAAGGAAGCCCGCGCGCACCAGGGGACCGGCGGCCACGTCGGCGAAGTCCAGGGCGAGGATCAGTAGGAACTCCACCCACGGCAGGATGCCCAGGGCGACGACGACGATCGGGATCAGGACGGTGCGGGGGGCATGGGGGGAGGATAGCGCAACGGTGCGGACATGGGTTGGGATCGCTGTTGCGATCAGCCGGCCATCATGCCATTCTATGTACAGATTGATTGTACACAGCATGAGGAGCAACGATGAATCGTGTCAGCATCACAGAACTGCGCCAGAAGTTGCCAGCGTTGCTCAAGCGTGTCGATCGCGGCGAGGAGATCCAAGTGACGGTGCGCGGCCGTGTCGTCGCCTACGTCGTGCCCGCGGCTGAACGTCAAAAGCAGGCTCGCGCTTTCTTTGCCAAGCTGCGCAAGACCGTGAAACTCGGCGACGTACTCTCGCCAACCGGCGCGTATTGGAACGCCGAGCATGGTCGTCTGTGACACGCATGTCTTGTTGTACGATGCGATGGAGCCCGCGAAGCTGAGCAGAACCGCGCGTGACTTGTTGGAGGAAGGCACACGCAACGGGCAGTTGGCATGCTCCGACATCTCCCTGTGGGAAGTCGCCATGCTCATTCACGAGCGGCGCATCCCCGTCGCAGGGGAAACGCTCAGGTTTCTCAATCAATTGATGGAACTGCGGCAGGTCACTGCGCTTCCCATCACGCCCGAGATCGCCGCGCTCGCCTCCTCGTCCGTCTTCTCCCACGGCGATCCCGCTGACCGCATCATCGCCGCCACCGCCGTGGCGCACGGTGCGCCGCTGATCACGGAGGACCGGCTGCTGCACCGTGTGGAGGGGCTGACGGCGGTGTGGTAGCTCGGTCACAATGCATTCAGGGCGTGCAGTGACCGCTAAGCGAACGCGGCTGCATTCCTACACGCGAGGCCGGCAAATGTCTTCGACTTGAGTTACGGCTTCTGCGACGGCCTTGTCGATTTCATCGGGTTCCTGTCCGATGGCTGAGCGGGACTGAGTGGCGGATTCCGAAATCTTCCTCAATTCTTCTCCAATCTCGCGACCCTGCGTCGCCGCACGAAGAACCATTTGGCAGGCAACTACGATCTTTGTGTGTTGCTTGCGAATCAAATCGAATGGCTTGGCAGCATCCTGCCCGAACCGAGCCCGAGCTTTGAATTGCAGAACATCAATCTGTTCAAAATCCTTCACGTATCGCTGCAATCTCTCAAGGGCGACGAAATACTGGTCCAGTTCTCTTCTTCTTTCCTCCGGCTCGTGATCGTCGCCGGGCCGGGTACGCCCCTCGCCGGCCAAGTACAGAGGCGACCGTACATCGCCAAAGGCGCGGCGGACCCGGTAGAAGGCAGTCAGAATCGCCTCCGCCAGTTCCGACTCGCGCTGAGTGCGCCACGTATTGAGGCCTCGAATCGCGGCGGCAGTCGCGGCCACAACGGCTATCGACTGAATCCAATCCGGAACGCTCCCTAGTTCCAGCGCGCAAAGCCATTCCACGGCAGCACCCCTTCGAGCCGCACCTATCGCACTCCTGGCATCTCAGAGAAGTCCACTTTGTGTGGATTGTCGACGCGCTTCGACGCATCCAGGATTTCCATGCCCACAACATTGCCATCCTTGTCGTAGTCGAGAATAACCCCGGGCTTGTCCTCGTCGCTTTCCTCGATCGGCGTGTCGCTGAACAGGATGCGCAGCACATCGACTTCGGGGTCGTAAGTGATCCGCACGGGGTGGTGCCTCCCTCTGGATCGTTTGAATTGAGGCTTTGTACAGGGATTCTTCGCGGAGTTTACCCTTGAGCGCAGCGAAGGGCTCAGAATGACCCAGTAGGAAGGGTTGTTGTTCTTAGCGCCAGCCAAGCATCCTGCGGAGAGACCTCAATTGATCTTCAAACCGACGCACCATTCTTCATTGCCGTTCTTTGTGTTTCCTTCGTGGTCTTTGTGGTCTTTGTGTTTCAGCAGTTCGCAGTTGTTTGTCCACCCCTACCCCGCTTCCCGCCCCCTCCGCACTGCCTGCGCAATCCAGAACTCCGCGGCCCGGTAGCTGCTGCGCACCAGAGGGCCGGCGGCCACGTAGGCGAAGCCCAGGGCGAGGCCCTCGGCTTCCAGGGCCTGGAACCGGTCGGGATGGATGTACTCCACCACCTTGAGCTTCTTGGGGTCGGGCTGCAGGTACTGGCCGACGGTGAGGAAGTCCACCTCCACGGCGCGCAGGTCGCGCAGCGCCGCGCGCACCTCGTCCCCGGTTTCGCCCAGTCCGAGCATCAGCGAAGACTTGGTCCTGATGGGCACGCCCAGCGCCTGGGCCCGCGTGCGCAGGTAGTCGAGCACGGCCAGGGATTGCCCATAGGCGGCGCGGGGATCGCGCACGGCGGGCGTCAGGCGCTCGACGGTTTCCACGTTGTGGGCGATCACGGCGGGCCGCGCCTGGATGATCGCATCGAGGCAGGCCGCGTCGCCGCGGAAGTCCGGGATCAGCACCTCGATCAGCAGGTGCGGGCTGGCCAGTTGGGAGCGGCGGATGGTTTCCGCGACGTGGGGCGCCCCTTGGCCGGGCAGGTCGTCGCGATTGACGCTGGTCAGCACCACGTAATCCAGCCCCATCGCGCGGATGGTCTCGGCGATGTGCTCGGGTTCGCCGGCGTCCAATGGCCCCGGGTTGCGCAGGGTCTTGACCGAGCAAAAGCGGCAGCCCCGGGTGCAGGTATCGCCCATCAGCATGAAG
>JBGPEV010000199.1:0-5997 GCA_041482995.1 bacterium
CTGCCGGCCGCCTTCCACATGGAGGAGATTCTCTTCGCCGCGCGCAACCACGCCGTGGGCCTCAACGTGGGCCGGTGGGACAAGATTTTCAGCGACATCAAGACGCTGCGCTGCCACAAGGAGCGCGTGCTGGCGGACCGCGCGGCGATCACCATGACCCAACCGTGGATGGCCGGCTACGCGCGGCGGTGCGTGCAGATCTGCCACCAGCGCGGCGCCTTCGGCTTGGGCGGCATGGCGGCCTTCACCCCCGGCCAGACCCAGGCCCTGCGCGATCGGCAGATGGCCAAGCTGCTGGCGGACAAGCGGCTGGAGTATGCCACCGGCCACGACGGCTGCTGGGTCTCCCACCCGTACTTCATCGGCACGGCCATGCAGGCCTTCCCGCGCACCAACCAATTGGATGTGCGGCACGAGGGGGTGGACAAGTATCCCGACCTGCTGCCACGGCCCAGCGGCCCCAAGACGATCTCGGGCCTGCGCACCAACGTGCGCGTGGGCATCGCCTACCTGGAAGGCTGGCAGCGCGATATCGGCTGCGTCGCCTGGGACAACCTGATGGAAGACCTGGCGACCCTGGAAATCTCCCGCGCGCAGACCTGGCAGTGGGTGCGCCACGCCGCGCGCCTGGATGACGGCAGCGCGGTGGACGAGGCCCTGGTGCGGAGCGTGTTCCGGGAGGAACTGGCCCGCATCGTGGAACAGGAATCCGCCGCCATCGCCTCCGGCCGTGGGCTGCCTCAATCGGTCGTGGTGCACAGCTTCACGCGCGCGGCCCAGGAAGCGGAATCCGTCTTCACCCGCGGCGAACTGACGGAGTTTCTCTACACGGCATCGGAGCCGGCCGGCGAGTGACGGCAACTGCGGTCAACAGTTGAAAGTTGAAAGATTGACGCGCCGAACCCTCGAAACGAACGCAATCGGTGCCACGAATCTTCGAAGATCAACGCTTGGGCGCTTCAACTTTTCAACTTTTGACTTTCAACTGAACTGCAAGGGCTTGGCGGGAACATCGAGCAAAGGAGCACGACCATGGAACTCATAGCGAAAAACAGCATTACCGAACGCGTGGTGTTCACCGGAATCACGATCGCCGCGTCGGAGTGGGAAGAGGGGGAAACGTACGAGGAGCGCGAGCAGCGCAAGGCGGTCGCCGCCCTGGATCGAGTCCACACGAAGGCCGCCCCGCGGCCCGAGTTCACCTATGAACGACCCTCAGCCACCCTCTGATCGGAGCCGGACTTCATGGAACACCGCAGCATCCAGGCCGACCGCTGCACACCGCCGCAGCGGCTGCCTTTTCAGGACTATAACCGCCGCTGGCAGGACATTCTTGCCGGGCGGCGCGCCCCCGCGGAGACGCCGGAGGAGCGCTTCACGGAGTACCGCTTTCCCGCGGAGCACCCCAGCACCACGTTGCGCCGGCTGCTGGATGACGAGGCCTTCGTGTTTGCCCCCGGCCTGTACAACGCGGGCGGGGTCAAGCTGGCCGCCCATGCCGGGTTCAAGGCCGCCTACCTGAGCGGCTACTCTTATGCCGTGGAAGAGCACGGCATCACCGACGTCGGCGCATTCAGCCGCTCGGAGCTTTCCCAGCAGGCCCGCCGCATGGTGCGCGCGAGCGACCTGTGGATCCGCGAGCAGTATGTGCAGAACGGCCAGATCCGCAACCGCCTGCCAGTGGTGGTGGACATGGAGGACGGCCACGGGGGCTTCGGCCAGACCCAGACCCTGACGGCGGAACTGTTGAGCGCGGGCGTCGCGGCCGGGCACATCGAGGACCAGGCCGAGCGCCGCTGCGGCCACCTGCCGGGCAAGGTGCTCGTCACGGCCGAGAAACAGATCGAGCGCCTGCTGGCGGCCCGCAGCGAGGCGGACCAACTGGGCATCGACGACTTCGTGCTCATTGCCCGCACCGATGCCGCCGGGGCGCGCCATACCCCGGAGGGCGTGAAGGGCAGCGTGGACCTGGCGGTGCAGCGCACCCTGGCCTATGCCCGGGCGGAGATCCACAACCGCCGCGCCATCGACCTGGCGTGGTGCGAGTTCAAGGACCAGGAGTGGGACGCCATCATCCACTGGGCCCGTGCCGTCCGCCGGGAGCACCCGGACCTGGGGCTGGCCATCAATCTCTCCTCGTCCTTCGATTGGACCAATCCCAAGTTCCTGCCGGTGTTCAGCATGGAGCAATTGGCGGAGGAGGGCTTCAAGTACATGTTCATGACCCTGGCGGACAACCACGCCGGGCGCAACGGCAGTTGGGAATTCTTCATGGACATCCAGAAGCGCGGCACGGCGGCCTTCCCCGATCAGCAGCGCAAGGAGATCGCCTCCGGCACGCCCAGCAAGAGCCACAACGCGCTGGCCGGCACCAACACGTACTTCGTCGGTGGCACCGTGTTCGGCTCCCGCAGCTTCGCCGCGGGCGACATGCGGGGCAACGACGCGGCGCTCTCCGAGGTGCACCCGTAGGACTGGCAAGGAGCAAGGAACGGCATGGGTACGGGCATGGCATGCCCCTACCTACAAGAACGGCTGGGCGGGCGGGACGGCCGCCCAGCCGGGAGAGCAAGAGTAGGGGCACGGCATGCCGTGCCCATTCATGGAACAGTCGCCTGCCGCCGTGGAGTCGCACTGCATCGCGAACCGCCACGCGGTGGCCATCTTTGGCTAGGTGGTGATTGTCCCCTCGACCACTCTGCGGTGAGGGTCCTGGCGGCAGGCGACTTTCCCAAGCTCAGACCGGACTACGCCGGGTCGTCCGGCTCCGCGAGCAGGCCGGCGACCTCGCGCATCAACCTGTGGAGCGAGTCTTGAGTGTTGTCCCACACGACAGACTCGTCCACCCGGTCATAGAGATGGACCAGCCGGTTCCGGAAGGCGACGATTTGTTCGATTTTCGCGATGCGCGATGCCGTGCCCGGATCGGACCGCAACAGCCGGTACAGTGCCTCGGCGATCATGATGAAATTGCATTTGACGGCGCCCTGAGTCGTTTAGTCCAGGAGATAACTCTCGCGGGAACGACCAACGGTCATTTGCCCAATTGCCACCGCGGCTCGCCGAACATCCTCAAGGTGCGTCTTCGATTCAAGCCGCATAGACGGTTGTTCTCGAGGACGCGATACCCCTGAGGAAGTACGGATTCGTGACGGCGCCAGTCATTGCCAGATCGACTTTGCGGCCGAACAGTGCTTCCAGGTCCTCCAGCAGGCCGAAGTAGGCATTGGCGTGCTGGCCATCCTCAATCGCCAGGTACTCGACGAGGAAGTCCACGTCGCTGCGGGCAGGGTCGAAGCGCTCTGTCGTGGCGGAGCCGAAGAGTTCCAGGCGCTTGACACGGTGTTTGGCGCACAGACCCGGCAGTGCCTTGAGCTTGTCCTGAATGGCGGGGTGCATGGCGACGCTCGCCCTTCGGGGGAACGCGATTGAGGCCGAAGATGTGAACCGGGTTACGGGTTGGAAGGTCCACAGAGTATACCATGAACTTGGCCGTTCCGTGGCGTATTGCCCAGACGGTAACCATCTGACCCGCCTTGCCTTTGCGGTTGACTTGCCGCCGCTGGGCCGGTAGCACAAAGAGTCGAGCACGCTGCGTGAAGCGGCGCGCGCAATGGGGGATCGTTTGCTCATGACTGAAGCCCGTCCGGCCAATGGCGGCGCCAGCACCTTTCCCGGGGTCTTCCTGGAGCGGTGCAAGGAATACGGCGACCGCAAGGTATCCGTCCGCGAAAAAGACTACGGCATCTGGCAATCCTACACGTGGCAGCGCGCTTGGCAGGAGGTGGAAGCCTTTGCCCAGGGCTTGGCCGCCATGGGCTTCCGCCGCGGCGACCGGATGTGCGTGGTGGGCGACAACCGTCCGGAATTGTACTGGGCCATGCTGGCCGCGCAATGCCTGGGCGGCGTGCCGGTGCCGCTCTACCAGGATTCCATCGAGCGGGAGATGCAGTTCATCGCGGATCACGCCCAGGCCCGCTTTGCCGTCGTGGAAGACCAAGAGCAAGTGGACAAGTTCTTGGCCATCAAGGCTGAGTGTCCCGCCCTGGAATTCATCATCTACAAGGATCCCCGCGGGCTGCGGAACTACCCGTCCGACTCCCTGCTGGGGTTCACGCAGGTGCAGGAGATGGGGCGCAAGTTCGCCCAGGAAAACCCGGACTACGTGCGCCGGGAAGTGGAGAAGGGCACGGCGGAGGACCTGGCCGTGATCTGCTACACCTCCGGCACGACCGGCCGCCCCAAGGGCGTGATGCTCACCCACGCCAACTTCCTCACCACCTCGCGCAACATCATTCAGTACGAGCACCTGCGCGAAAACGAGTCCCTGTTGGCCTACCTGCCCATGGCCTGGGTGGGGGACTTCTTCCTCTCCTTCGGCATGGCCATGACGGGCGGCTTCACCGTGAACTGCCCGGAGAGCAGCAGCACGGTGATGCAGGACCTGCGGGAAATCGGCCCGTCCTATTTCTTCGGCCCGCCGCGCATTTGGGAAAACCTGCTCACGGCCGTGATGATCCGCATGGACGACGCGGTGTGGTTCAAACGCAAGCTGTTCCGCGCCTTCATCGACCATGCCCTGGGCATGCAGAAGAAGCGCAACAACGGGCGCGCGCCCAGCGTGTGGGAGCGGCTCTGGTACCAGGTGGGCAATGCCCTGGTCTATGCGCCGGTGAAGGACCGCCTGGGCCTGAGCCGTATCCGCATCGCCTACACGGCGGGCGAGGCCATCGGCCCGGAAATCTTCGACTTCTTCCGCTCGCTGGGCATCAACCTGAAGCAGCTCTACGGCATGACCGAGGCCAGCGTGTTCGTGTCGCTGCAGAAGGAAGAGGAGATCAAGTCCGACACCTGCGGGCCGCCGGTACCGTGGGTCACCGTACGCATTTCCCCCGAGGGCGAGGTGCAGTTCCAGAGCCCGGGCGTCTTCAAGGGGTACTTCAAGAACGAGGAAGCGACGAAGGGCGCCTTTGACGGCGCCTGGTACCGCACGGGGGATGCTGGCTTTTTGGATCATGACGGCCACCTGAAGATCATCGACCGCTTCAAGGATGTCTCCAAGCTCTCGGACGGCACGCTGTTCGCGCCCAAGTACATCGAGAACAAGTTGAAGGTCTCCCACTTCATCCGCGAGGCGGTGGCCTTCGGCCCGGAACGGCCCTATGTGGCGGCGATGGTGAACATCGACGCGCAGGCCGTGGGCAACTGGAGCGAGCGGCGCAAACTGACCTACACCAGCTACGCGGATCTGGCCAAGAAGCCCGAGGTGAACGACCTGATCGAGCAAGAGATCCGCAAGGTGAACGAATCCA
Organism: bacterium; assembly: GCA_041482995.1. Taxonomy (GTDB): domain Bacteria; phylum SAR324; class SAR324; order SAR324; family JACQKK01; genus JBGPEV01. The sequence goes on from JBGPEV010000199.1 coordinate 5,313, forward strand.
TCGCCCAGGACGAGCAGTTGAAAGGCGCGCAGATCCGCCGCTTCCTGATCCTGCAGAAGGAGCTGGACCCGGACGACGAGGAGATCACCCGCACGCGCAAGGTGCGGCGCGGCTTCGTCGCCGAGAAGTACAAGCACCTGATCGAAGCGCTGTACTCCACGGCACATCAGGTTTCGGCGGAAACCAAGGTCACCTTTGAGGACGGACGCACGGCGCTCGTGAAATCGGAAGTGGCCATCCGCGACGTTACGCCCTCCGCGTAGGGCTGTGAGCGCCCGGAATGGTGGGGCGGGCGTCCCCGCCCGCCGGTGGTAATGACCGTAGCGCTGAAACCGTACGAGATCCTCCCCAGCAGCGCGGACGGGCACCCATTCGGCAGGCTCAGGGCAGGTTGCGGCCCGTCCCACCAACGGCCGAGCACGGAGGGGCACCCATTCGGCAGGCTCAGGGCAGGCTGCGGCCCGTCCCTCCAACGACCGAGCGAAGTGCGGAGATTTTCTTCAAGGCAGGTTCCAGAATGAACGTTCCGGCGACGGATTCCCAGCGCACCCCGGCGGCCGTGCAGCCCGGCGAAACGCTGCTGCACGTGGACAACATCAGCCTGCGCTTCGGGGGCGTCACCGCATTGGCCAACGTCAGCTTCGAGATCAAGAAGGGAGGCATCCTGGCGATCATCGGCCCCAAC
>JBGPEV010000200.1:0-5983 GCA_041482995.1 bacterium
AGCGACGCGGGCACCGCCACCATCTCGGTGAGCGGCTTGGCCACGGGAGTGGAGGCGGGCGGGCCGGTGACTATCACCGCCACCTTTGGCGGCCAGTCGGACACCGCCCAGTTGACCGTCACGGCGGCGGTGCTTGCGTCGATACAGGTGACTCCTGCCTCGGCGAGTATTGCCACGGGCAGCACCCAGCAATTCACCGCGACGGGCGCCTATTCGGATTCCAGCACGCAGGACCTGACCTCCCAGGTGTCGTGGACGCCCAGCGACGCGGGCACGGCCACCGTCTCGGCCAGCGGCTTGGCCACGGGAGTCGCGGCGGGCGGGCCGGTGACGATCACGGCGACCTTTGGCGGCCAATCGGGCACGGCCCAGTTGACCGTTACGGTGCCGCTTGCCAACGCGTGGACCTGGGTGTCGGGCAGCAATACGACCGGCGCCTCCGGCAGCTACGGTCAGTTGGGGGTCGCCGCGTCCGGCAATGTGCCGGGTGCGCGTCGCCATCCGGTATCCTGGAAAGACAGCAGCGACAATTTGTGGCTGTTTGGCGGCTTTTCTGCGGCAGGCTACTTCAACGACCTGTGGCAGTACGACGGCAGCAACTGGATCTGGACGTCCGGCAGCAACACGGTCAATGCCACCGGCAGCTATGGCACTTTGGGCACGCCTGCCGCCAGCAATGTGCCAGGCGCCCGCGAGGGGGCAGTGTCGTGGACCGACAGCAGCGGCAATTTTTGGCTGTTTGGCGGTAACTCTACGGCCGGATACTTCAACGATCTGTGGAAGTACGATCCCAGCACGGGTCACTGGACCTGGGTGTCGGGCAGCAGCTCTGTCAACGGTTTGGGGACCTATGGCACGCTGGGCACGCCTGTCGCGAGCAATGTGCCAGGCGCCCGCTCCCAAGGCGTGTCCTGGATCGACAGCGGCGGCAACCTGTGGCTGTTTGGCGGGTACGGCTACCCCAGTTCTACATTCGGTTTTGTCGGTCATCTCAACGACCTGTGGAAGTACACCCTCGGCACAGGGAATTGGACGTGGATGTCCGGCGGCAGTGGCCCCAACCAGTCCAGTGTTTACGGCACTCTTGGCACGGCCGCCTCCCCCAACGTGCCGGGCGCGCGGTCGGGCTCCTCGGCCTGGATCGACGGCAGCGGCAACCTGTGGCTCTTTGGCGGCAACGACAGCGGAGGGTATTTCAATAACTTGTGGAAATATAACCCCACCACCGGCTACTGGACCTGGATGTCGGGCAGCAGTACCTGTTGCCCGGGGGGAACCTATGGCACCGTGACGGTTGCGGCCCCCGCCAACGTGCCAGGGGTGCGCTCGGGAGCGGGATCCTGGATCGACGGCAGCGGCAACCTGTGGCTATTTGGCGGTTTCGGCTATGGCTTCAGTACCAATCAAACGGGCCCGCTCAACGATCTGTGGACGTACAATCCCAGCACGGGCGACTGGACCTGGATGTCAGGCAGCAACCAAACTGGCGCGGCGGGAACCTATGGCTTACTGGGGACGGCCGCCGCCAGCAACGTACCGGGCTCGCGGAATTCGACCACGTCCTGGATCGACAGCAATGGGAGGCTGTGGATGTTCGGCGGAATTGAGGCTGACATCGTCGTTAACTACCTCAACGACCTGTGGCGCTACCAGCCGTGACCGGGGTCTCGCTCCTCTGCTGGTGCCGAGAGCAGGGGCTGCGGGTAGCTCCTTTCGAAGTGTGGTGGGGATTGGGGTCGAATGTCGGATTTGGCTTGGGCGTGAACGGGGGCGGGCAGTAGGGCAAAGGTGGTCTCGCGGCACAGTCGCGCTCCGGCGGAATCCTTGATCTTCGGAAACGCCCCCGCTGCGTGGAAACCCGAGACTGCTGAAGGACAGAGACTGAGTGGCTTTCCCGCGTCACCCCGTCGCCGCTCTGTGCCCCTCCCGCTTCCTCCCCCGCATTTCGGTTGACAATCGCGCACTTCCCGGTATCATGCCCAATAGGGCGCCTCCCTCCTGATGGAGGCAAAGGGAAGCGTTCGGCCGCCTGACCGGAATGTGCGCCGCGTACTGGGGGTTCGGTGCCGGGCTGATGATTGCCACGGGATGCTTCTGGCGCTCAGGCTCGCCTTTTCGCACTCAGTAAATTGTAACAACAGGGATTACGGCGAAAACGCGGATCGTGGGAAAAAGCATGAGGAGGCGGTCGGTACCAGGGCAAAGATTTCCGCACTGGCGAACGATGCAAACCCATTGTCATCTACTGTCCCATCAATCTTTTCTCGGCACACACAATTGTAACCATGGGCCATCCACCGGAAACGCGGATCGTGGGAAAAAGGGCAGGCTTGCATCCGCGGCATCCGGATCTGAGGACGGGGAGGAGGTTCCGCTGCGTTCCAACAACGACGAATCCGCGGATTACGCAGATTTTTTTCCAGACCCTCGTGTCTGTCTGCACAGACGCCACACTGAGGAGGTGCCGGGATGAGATTTCAAGCAGATTTGCTGCCCGGGCGGGTCCCGGCGGAAGACGGACATGCAGTCGGCGCTGAGCCGGTAACCCGCAAGAAAATCGGCGCTCAGCCGTTCGGATCGAAAATCAATCTGCGTAATCTGCGGATGCGCAGTTCGTCGTGCCCGTCGTGGTTCAGCCGTTGTTCATCTGCGTTCATCTGTGAAATCTGTGGCTGCTGTTGCAGTTGTCGTTCGGGTTCAGCCCTTGTTCATCCGTGTCATCCGTGAAAATCCGTGGCAGCCATTGTAGTTTGGCTTCAGCCGTTTTTCATCTGCGTTTATCTGTGAAATCTGTGGCTGCAGTTGTAGTTTGGGTACCAATCTGTGCGCCTCGCCGTGGGCGCCGCGCGCGCTTGCGCTTGGGCGCGTCCAAGGAGTCCGTCAGCATCGCGGGCTGCGCGTGGCCCAGGCCGCTGCGCCCCACCACCGTTTCCAGCAGCCCCGCCAGACGGCGGCGCTCGGCCGCGGGCAGGGCGGCGATGGCCGCGATCACGCGCTCCTGCGTGGCCGGGGGCGCCTTGCGCAACACCGCGCGGCCCTTGGCCGTGAGCGCGATATCGCGGCTGCGCCCATCCCGGGCTGAGCGCGTGCGCCGGACGAGGCCGGAATTGACCAAACGGGTCACCACCACGGAGACGGAACTCTGGTGGGTCACGGTGCGCTCGGCGAGATCATTCAGCGAGAGAGCAGCGATATCGCTCAGTTTCTGCAATACGAACAACTGTGCTAGGGTCAGCCCGTATTGCTTCTCTGTCGCGCGGGAATAGACCCGCAGGCCATGCACCAGCCGGCGGATTGCATCCATGATCCGTTGCGTTTCGGTGACGGAGCGGTTTTGAACGGGGTTCACGGCTCATCAATCAAAAGGGTTGTATTTCGTGGGAACCGATGTAAACTGCTACTCTTAATTCGGCGCGGTGGAAAGTCGGAAGTGCCGCTCAACTTGATGATTGGAAAAAAGAGGACACATGATGAAGCAAGCTTTGGGGATTCTTACCGTACTGGCCGTGCTGGGTTGGCTGGCCGGCTGTGCTCAACAAGCGGCGACCGCACCGGCAGCGGCACCAGCGGCTCAGCCCGCCGCCGCGGCGCCCGCACCGGCCCAGCCACAGGCTCTGGCGGAGCCGGCTGCGAAACCCGAAGAAGCGAAGCCGGCCGAACCGTCCGCCCCGCAGCCCGCGGATGCAGCTCCCCCCGGAGCGGCCGCCACGGTCACCATTGCCGCCGGCGTCGAAATGCGGATCATCTACTTCGACTTCGACAAATACGACATCAAACCCGAGTTCCGGGACGCGATCAAATACAATGCCCAGCAACTGAACAAGGACACCAGCCTGCGCGTCACCGTGGAAGGTCACTGTGACGAGCGCGGCTCCACGGAGTACAACCTGGCCCTGGGCGAGCGCCGGGCCACGGCCGTTCAGAAAGCGCTGGCTGCCGAGGGCGTGGATGCCAAACGCATGAAGGTGGTGAGCTACGGCGAAGAGCGTCCGGTGGACCCCGGTCACGACGAGGCGGCCTGGGCGAAGAACCGCCGGGGCTTGCTCAGCCAGTGAGGTGGTGACGGTCCCCCAGCTTCGCGGCATGTAAACGGGCAACTCCGGCCTCCCAAGGCCGGAATTGCCCGTTTGTCGTTCGTGCGGCGGAACGGCGCGTGTGTTGGTCCGCCCTGGGGGCTTGCCGCAGTCTGCACGGGCGCCTGCCGGGTGTGGGGGCGCAGTGCATGCCGATCAGCCCGGAGTCGACCCCGTGAATCCCAGGCCGGCCACGATGCAGGCGGTTGTGCTGGAACGCTTCGGCGGCGTGGAGCACCTGCGGTGGCGCGAGTGGCCCCTGCCGGAACCCCGCCCCGGGGAGATCCGGGTGCGCATCCAGGCCGTCTCCCTCAATCCCGTCGATTGGAAGATGCGCCTGGGCCGGGCCGGCGGCGACTTGCCGCTCGTGCTGGGCCGCGATTGCGCCGGCTGGGTGGACGCCCTTGGTCCGGGGGTGTCCGGACTGGAACTGGGCCAGGGGGTGATCGGCGCCCTGCTGGGGCCGCGCAGCAACGGGTCCTACGCCACCCATGCCTGCGCGCTCGCCGCCTTCTTCGCCCCCAGGCCCGAAACGCTGACCATTGCCCAGGCCGCCGCGCTGCCGCTGGCCGGGATGACGGCGTACGATAGCCTGATCCTGAAAGCCCGCATCCGGGCCGGCGATGCCATCTTCATTGCCGGGGGCGCGGGCGGCGTGGGCAGCCTGGCCATCCCCCTCGCGCGGCGCCTGGGGGCCGGGACTCTCCTCACCACCGCCGGCAGTGACGAGAGCGCCGCCTTCCTCACGGCCCAACTGGGCATTCTTCCCGGGCACATCCTGCGCTACCGCGGCATGAGCCTGGACGAGATGGAGCGCACCGTGCGCGCCATGAACGGCGGGGGCCCCGTGGATTGCGCCTTCGACTTCGTCGGAGGCGACATGAAGCGCCTCTGCTGCCGCGTGGTGACCTTCGACGGCCACGTGATCTCCGCCGTGGAGGAACCCCCCGGCTTCGACCTGGACGTGTGGGGCGGCGGCGCCAGTCCGCTCGGCCGCCTGGGCGCGTCCCTGCATCTGGTGGCGTTGAGCGCCCGCGCCCGCAACGGCGGCCCGGGCGATTGGCAGCCCTACCGCGATATGCTGGAGTCCCTCGGACGCTGGGTCGATACGGGTCACCTCCCGCCGCCGCCCGTCACCAACCTGGGCACGCTCGGAACGGACACGATCCGGCACGCCCACACGCTGCTGGAATCCGGCCATGCGCGCGGCAAGCTGGTGCTCACCGTTGACGGCCCGCCCCCCGGTTCCGCGCACCTGGGAACGCAGTGACCGCCCGGGCTGCGCGCCAATCGAGACCGTTTCGCATGATCGAACGGCTGGTAATACGGTTTCTACATCAATGGTTCGGAAGCGCCATCCGGAGGGGCGCAGCATGCCGCGCCCCTACGACGGGCGGATAATGAACGATCGAACGCGAAATGGAATAAGACGGGTCTCCGAGCCCCTCCCCCTCGGCCGGGCCGGGCGCGGAGACCCGTCCCGCCCCATCGCCTCCGCAGTGCGCAGCCGGCACGCAGCGGGAGTAGAATAGAGGTGAAGACGAGGAAGGTGGGGGTGGGACGTCGAGCGGGCTGGACGGTGCAGCCCACGACCCAGGATCTCTCAGCGGGGGTGGCCATGATTTTCGCCGATCGCGCCGCCGCGGGCCGGCAGTTGGCCGGGCAATTGGCGCCTTTCGGGGCGGAGCACCCGCTTGTGCTCGCGTTGCCGCGGGGTGGGGTGCCGGTCGCGCTGCCCGTGGCCCAGCGGCTGGGCGCCCCCCTGGATGTACTGATCGTGCGCAAGCTGGGCGCGCCAGGGAATCCCGAGTACGCCATTGGCGCCCTGGCGGAGGGAGGCTCGCCGTGGATTCGCCAAGACGCCGTGGCGGAATTGGGCGTGAGCCCCGCCGTGCTGGCGCGCATCGTGG
>JBGPEV010000201.1:0-5942 GCA_041482995.1 bacterium
CACCACCAGCACGGAATCGTCGTTCCAGTAGCGGTTGCCCAGCAGTTGCACGTGCTCCGCATCCACGGTGACGGGATAGGGGGCGATCAGGCGCAGGTCTTGGGAACCTTCCGGCCCCACCGGGATGTAGATCGCGTCGAAGTCCACCACGGGATCGGGGTGGGAATCGCCCACCTTCTCCAGCAACTGCCGGTCTTCAGCCGTGACCGGGCGGTCCAGGCCCGTGAAGGCGTCAAAGATGTCCTTCAGCCCGGCAGGCTTCTTGCCGGGCTCCACGCGGGTGCCGGAGGGGATGAAAGGCGCGGCGGCCACCACGGCGCCGCCCTTGCGCCCGGCCTCCTCCCAGAACAGCTCCAGCATGCGCTGGCCGTAGGCCGTATCGGGATAGAGGATGGCGAAGCGCCGGGTGTTCAGGTAGTCCACCGCGTACCACACCAGGTCGCGCACCTCGTCCTCCTGGCTGCGGCTGTTGCGGAACGTGAACTGCCCGTTGGGCGGCAGGTCCAGCGTGAGGGAAAGCGAAATGAGCGGCACGCCCAGTTGCTCCGCCCGGGTGGCGGCGGCTTCGGATTCCGTGCGGGCCAGCGGGCCGATGATCGCCATCACGTGGTCGTCCTTCACCAGGGCGTCCACCATCTGCGCGGCCTGCCGGGGATTGTTGGCCGAATCCCGGATCACCAGTTCGAAGGGCAGCCGGGCCGCGGCGGCCGGCCGGGCGGGCCGCTCCACGCCGGGGTCCGGGTCGAACTCCAGCCCGTCCCCCGCCGCACGGTCCTCCGGTGCATCGGGGGGGGCGTAGGTCTGTAGCGCCATGCGCAGCCCGTCCAGCGTCTCCTGGGCCAGGTCGCGCAGGGCCACGCTGGAGCTGCCCAGGGGGAGCAGCACGCCGATGCGGTCGGGCCGCACGCGCAGGCGGGCGTTCACCTCGGTGCGCGCTTCCAGCAGGAACTTCTGCCGTGCCGGTCCGCGCGCGCGCTCGTCACGCTCCAGGGCCTCCAGCGCCAGCAGGGCCTCCCCCAGCCGCCCGGTGTTGATGAGGACACGCGCTTCCAGGAAGGGCCGCGCCTCCTGCAGCCAGGCCACGGCGGGATAGCGGTTGAGGAATGCCGCGAGGCCGGCGGGGTCGGCGGCGAAGTCCAGCGCCTCCAGAACCTCCCGCTTGCGGCTCTCCCGCTGTTCCGGAGCGGCCTGCCAATCCTGCAGCAGGAACTCCGCCGCCTTCACCGCGTCGCCCCGGCGCTGGGCCGATTCGGCCTGAATGGACAGATACCGGCTGCGGGCCGCTTGCGGCAGCGCCGCCAGGGCCGGCGCGTCGAAGAAGAACGATTCCTCGAGCGGCTTGGCTTGGCGGTAGAGCGCCAGCGTCAGTTGGAAGAACACCTGGGGGAAACGCTCGTCGTCGGGAAACTGGTCGACAAACTCGCGCGCCCAGCGCTCCTGCTCGGCGGGGGGGGCGCCGGTTTCCCCGGCCCGCAGCAATGGGGGGATCGCACGCCGCTCCAGGGCCGCCCGCCCGGCCTTGTCGGTGGCCGCCTTGAGGGCGTCCTCGAAGCGCGCCTTCAAGGGGGCATAAAGGCCCGCGGGCGGACGGTCCTGCCCGGCCGCGGCCAGCAATCCGTCGAGATCCAAGGCCGCCAGGGACTCCCCTGGCGCGGGTGCGCCGGGAACAGCGGCTGGCGCCTGGAGGAGGCCGGAATCGCTCAGCAGGCTCTGGCCGCGCGCCGGCAGGGGCGGCGCCGTCAGGAACAGCAGGGCGGCCACCCCGCACAGCAGCGCGCACGGTAAACGCCGTCCCCGCGGCGGGCGTCCGGGCAGCGCAGGTGCCAGGACGGAGGGGTGGAGGATCATGACGGATTCGCCTCAAGACCCGATGACCCGGATGTCCGCCTTCTTGCGCACCTGGTCCAAGAACTCGGTCATACGCTGCTCGGACTGCTGGTTGTACACGTCGTTGAAGAACCGTTGGCGGGTGCTGTCGTCCATGTTGTTGCAATCGGTGAGGGCGCGGTGCCGTTCGGAGAAGACGCGGATAATGTGCCAGCCGAAGGGCGTACGCACCGGTTCGCTCAGCTCGCCCGGCTTCATGGCGAAGGCCTGGTCCTCGAACTCCTTCACGAACTGGCCGCGGGAGATGAATCCCAGGCGGCCCTTGTTCACCGAGACGCTGGGGTCCTCCGACTTGGCGACCGCCTCCCGCTCGAAGTCCGCCCCTCCCAGCAGTTGCTGGCGGATCGCGCGCGCCTTGGCCAACGCGGCCTCATCCTGGCCCTTCACGAGAATATGCCCTACTTCGACGTCCCGGTTGTCCCCGGCCGCGGCCTGGCAGGCCCGCTTCACGTCCGCATCCTCCACGCGCACCCGGGAGCCCACCTCGCGCTGCATCACCTGGCGGCGCAGCACGTCCTTGTACACCAGGTCCTTGAGCTGCTCCTCGGTGTACACATCGGTGACGCCGGGATCGCGCCGCGTGATCGCCTCCACGCGCTGGTCGATCTCCTTGTCGTTCACGGAGATACCCAGTTCCTCCGCCCGGATCTCCAGCAGCAGGTTCTCGACGATCTTCTCGGTCACCGTCTTGTCCAGACTCTTCAGGGCCTCCTGCAGTTCCTCACCCTTCAGCCGCGCCTGGAGTTCCTTGCGCTGCAGGTCCTTCAACGCAGCCACCTCCCGCATGGTCATGATCTTGTTGTTGACGATGATCTGCGCCCGGTCGACCGTCACGCGTTTCTGCGCCCGGGCCGGCCCTGCCGTGAGGGGCAGCAGTGCGAGCGCCAGCAGCGCAAGCCCCAGGGGCGGCACCCTCCGTGCGCGCGGCGACGCGGCCTTCATTGGGGCCTCCCGTCCGGTGCCGCCGCCGCCAATTGGCGCAGGCGGCTGAGCGGAAACTTGCGCGCGGGCGGGTCCACCTCGAACTAGGTCATCTGCACGTCCTTGAACGTCGCCCCATTGACCGCGTAGGTGATCCGGCGGGGAATGCGCAATGGGTCCTTTTCCGGCCCGCGCGCGGCGAAGGAGATAAAGTCGCTGAACTCGATCGACAGCAGCCAGGGTCCCGGTCCGCCGTCCACGCGGGTGGTCAGCCGGACGGGCCGCAGCGTTTCCTTGTCCAGCCAGAGGGCCTTGTCCGGGTCATCGGTCATCCGGTACATCTGCCCGGTCTTGGTCAGCGCCAGGTCGACCGCGGTGGGCTGCACCCCCCAATAGGTCAACTCACGGCTCCACGCCGCCACCTTGCCCTCCAGGAACGGGTAGAGCAGCGGGCGGATATCGGCCGTGCTGAAGCGGCGCGTCGTGGAAAGTTGCGCCGCCTGGGTGAAGCCGGCCTCCTTCAGCAGCACGTGCAAGACGGTGCCGTCGTCGGCCAGTGTCTCCACCGCAAGCAGGCTGCCCCGCTGCCAGTACACCCGCTGGCGGAATCCGCGGCCGCGGTCCGGCGCGGGCTGCGCGGCGGGGGTGGCCTCACCGGCGGGCGCCACGGGGTAGACGCGGCATTGCAGATCGATGATGGCGCTGCCCGCGCTGGGGGCGCCGCCGGCCAGTTGCTCCAACAGGTCATCCAGGGGCGGAACGTAGGCGTGGGCCGGCCCAGCCGGGCCGAAGAGGGGTGACGCCCCCAGCAGGCAGATCGCCACCCAATGCCCCAGCCGTTTGACAACCTGCATGATCCGCCACTAGCCTCGAAGGTGCTCGCCCGCCGCACCCGAACACCGGGGATGGGCCGGCGCGGCACGGGGGTTCATGGTGACGGACCTGGCTTCAAACCGCAATTGCGCGCGGACGACATGACCGGTGAATGCAGCGCTTTCCGCACGATTCGACCCGTGGCCGCGGGGGCCGGTTCGCCGTGAGCGCTCCCTTGCGCGTGGCGACCCGCGGCAGCCGGTTGGCCATGGCCCAGACTCACGCCATCGTCGCCCTGCTGACGCAGCGCAATCCCGGGTTGCGCTGCGAGATCGTCCAGATCGCCACACACGGGGACCGCTTCCAGGACGTCCCCATCGCCCAGATGGGCAACCAGGTGGAGCGCGGCATTTTCAACACGGCGCTGGAGGAGGCCGTGCTGGAAGGCCGGGCGGACGTGGCGACGTGCTCCTTCAAGGACGTGGAATCCCAGTTGCCCGAGGGCCTCACCGCCGTGAGCGTGGGGCGCCGCGAGGACCCCCGCGACGTGCTGCTCTCGCGCCACCGCCTGCCGCTGGAGCGTCTCCCCCCGGGTGCCGTGCTGGCCACCAGCAGCCCGCGCCGCGTGAGCCAGTTGCGCGCCTTCCGCGCCGATTTCCACTTCGAGCCCCTGCGCGGCAACGTCACCACGCGGGCGGAGCGCGACGTGGAGCGCTTCGACGGCGTGATCCTGGCGGCGGCGGGCCTGAAGCGCCTGGGGCTGGCCGGCCGCATCACCCAGTACCTCCCCGAGTCGATCCTGCTCCCGGCCCCCGCGCAGGCGGCCCTGGGCTGCGAGTACGCCAGCGGGCGCGCGGACGTGGCGGCCTGGGTGGCGAGCATTCAGGACCGCGATACGGACCTGTGCGCGCGGCTCGAGAAGGCGTTGCTGGTGCGGCTGAGCGGCGGGTGCTTCGCCCCCGTGGGCATCCTGGCGCGCGTGGAGCAGGGCGTGCTGCGCATCCGCTCGCGCGTGGTCTCGCTCGATGGCGCCCGCCGCGCCGAGGCCGGCGTGACCGGCGCTCCGGCGGCCGGCGCGCTGCTGATGGCGGCCCTGGCCGAGCGCCTGATGCTCGCGGGCGCCGCGGAGATCATCGCGGAAACGCGGGAGAAGCTGCACGAGACGGGGGAGTAGGGGCGGCCTCTGAGCCGCCCCCGATCGTGCGCACCTACTTCTTCTTGCCGGCCGCCGCCTTGGATTTGCCGGCGCTGCCCATGGCCTGGATCAGTTCCTCCCGGGCCGTGGCGAGAATCTCGGGCTTGATGGCCAAGTAGCTCGCCTGCTGCACGGCCTTGAGTCCCGCGTAGTGCTGCATGGCGCCCGGGGGGATGTTGACCAGACCGCAGGGCTTCTTCATCTTCTTCGCCGCGTCCAGCCCCATCTCGATCATGGAAACGACCGCGGGGTGCTTGTCGTCGAAGTAAGCCTTCACGAGCGGATTGCCGGCGTCCATCCCCAGCATCAATTGGGCCAACTCGCCCACGTCGATGAGAAAGCCGTCGAAGTCGCCGCCGAACGTGTCCAGGCCCACCAGTTGGGCGGGCGTGCGGCAGAGCAGGTGGTACTCCAGGTCTTTGCCGCGCTTCAGCCCCGCGCGCCCCAGCGCGCCGGCGATGACCTTCACTTCCTTGGGCGATTGGCAGGCGGGGAAGACCACGGAAGCGTTCTTCAGCCCCATGGTCTCCCGGACGCGGGTCAAGGCGTCCAGTTCCAGCTTGAACGCCTCTTCGTATTCCAGCGTGCTGTAGCGCGCGGCGCCCCGTGCCCCCAGCAGGGGGTTCTTCTCCTGACTGCGGAAGCTGATATCCACCCCATCCAGGTCGGCCATGCCGCCGATCAGCCGGTCCAGCTCGGAGGTGAGGCCATCGGAAAGGAGCACGCGCACGGGCTTGGGATGGGCGGCGGCCGCGATGTGGCCGATGCCTTCCGCCAGCTTCTTCACGAAGTAGGCCTTCTTGTCCGGATAGCCCAGGGAAGCCTCGTCGATCTTCTTGACGACGTCTCCGTGCTCTCCGCTGGACTTCCAACTGGCGTAGGCGAGGCAGGCGCTGGGGTGCACCTTCACCTCGCCCTTGATCAACTCGTCGATTCGGGCCAGGCCCACGCCCGCGGTGGGATAGCGGGAATCGGGGAAGGCGCGGTCCGGGTCGGACTGGTTGTACATCAGCGGCACCTTGGGCATCTCCAAGTCGCTCAGCTTGATCTCCTGCTGCTTGTAGGGGAGCACGCCCTTGTAGACGATGCCCTTGCTGCCGCCCGCGCAGGAGACGGTGATGGGCTC
>JBGPEV010000202.1:0-5942 GCA_041482995.1 bacterium
GTCGCAATGATCGAAGACGTGGTTCAGGTTGTGGCTGATCAGCAACACGGCGACGCCGTGCTCGCGCATTTCCCGGATCAGCGCGTAGACCTTGCGCGTTTCCTCCAGGCCCAGCGCCGCGGTGGGCTCGTCCAGGATGATCACTTGGGCATTGAAGCAAACGCAGCGGGCGATGGCGATGGACTGCCGTTGGCCGCCCGACATGAAACGCGCGTGTTGGCGCAGGTTCGGGATGTCGATCTTGAGGCGCTCCAGCACCACCCGCGACTGCTGCTCCATGCGGCGGTGGTCGAGGAACCAGCGCAGCAGGCCGCCCCGCGTCAGTTCGCGGCCGAGAAACACGTTCGCCGCCACGTCCAGGTTGTCGGCCAGCGCCAGGTCCTGGTACACCGTCTCGATGCCCAGCGCCTTGGCGTCGTGGGGACTGTCGATCCGCACGGCACGTCCGCCGAACGCGATGCGGCCCTCGTCGGGCTCCACGGCGCCCGCGAGAATCTTGATTAAGGTGGACTTGCCCGCCGCGTTGTCGCCCACGAGCGCGTGCACCTCCCCCGGATGGACATCGAGGTCCACCCCCTGCAGCGCCTGCACGCCGCCGTAGCGCTTGGAAATGCCCCGCATTTCCACGATCGGTTGGCCCGCTTCCGCCATGCTCAATCCGGCCTCGCCAGGGAACCGCGCGGGGAAGCAGGCATCATGCCCCTTCCCCGCGCGTGAAGGTGCGGCGCCGCTACTGCTGGGCCGCGACGACCGCCGCGTAGTTGGGCGTCGCGCGGTCCTCCATCTTCGGCTCCCACGCGGCGATGTTGTCCCGGGTGGCGATCTTCACCGGCAGGATCATCTGCTTGGGCACTTTTTCTCCCCGGATGTGTTTCACCAGGGCCGTCGTGGCGATGTAGGCCTGATCGTGCAGGCTGTAGTCCGCGCTGGCGAAGAGGCGGCCTTCCTTGATGAGGGCGGCCGCGTCGGGAATCACGTCGATGCCCACGACCAGCGTCTTGTTGGCCCGGCCCGCGGTGGTGAGCGCCTCGACCACGCCCACCGCCATGTCGTCGTTCGCCGACACCACGCCGTCGATCTGCGGATAGCGCTGCATCAGGTTCTCGAACACCTGCACCGCGGGCAGCCGCCGGTATTGGCCCGGCTGGGACGCCAGCAGTTCGATGCCGGGATATTCCTTCAGCGCCTTCTCGAAGCCCACTTTCCGCTGTTGCGCGGTGATGGCGGCGGGATTGCCGTCGATGTGGATCAGCTTGCCCGTGCCGCCCATTTTCTTGAAGAGAAACTTGGAGACCTCGTACTCGATCGTCGTGTCGTCGGACCCGACGTAGGTCACAACCCCGTGCACGTCCGGCATGTTGTTCGAATAGAGCGCCACGGGCATCTTGGCGTCGATCGCCTTCTGCACGGCGGGAATGAGCGCCTTGAAGTCCACCGGCACGAACACGAACCCGTCGGGCTTCTTCACGAGCCAGTCTTCCGTCAGGCGGGTCTGCTCCTCGATGTTGTCCGGCTTGGTGGGAGCCACGTGCTCCAGCTTCGCCCCCTGTTCCTTGGCGGCCTTTTCCGCGCCGATGCGCGCCGCCCGCCAGTTGGGGTTGGACAGGTTCTTGACGAAGAATGCGATCGTCAGTTCCTTCTTCCCTTGCGCCTGCGCGGCGAAGGGCGCCGTTCCCAGTGCCAGCGCGACGGCCCCGCACAGGAACAAGGCTCTCGAGCATATCGATCTGATCACAGCGGGTTCCTCCCCAGATGATGGTTTGGAGCGTTACCTTCCTGGAAGCAGCCGTGCTCCACCTAGCTGATCCATGACCACAGAGAGCAGAACGATTCCGCCCATGACGGCGTTCTGCCACAGGGTGTCGATCACGAGCAGGTTCATGCCGTTGCCGATCAGCGCCAGAATCAACGAGCCGATCGCCGTGCCCGTTACGCTCCCGGCGCCGCCAAAGAGCGACGTACCGCCCAAGCAAACGGCCGCGATGGCCGGCAGCAGCAGGTCCTCGCCGATGCTGGATTCCGCGGAATTGAGCCGGGCGATCACGATCAGCGCGGCGAACCCCGTGAGCAGGCCGGACAGGCCGTAGACCGCGGCCAAGCGCAGCCGGACGGGCATGCCGGAGCGGCGCGCCGCGCTCAGGTTCCCGCCGATGGCATAGATCGAGCGGCCGAACACCGTGTAGTGCAGCAGCACCTGCAGCAGCACCACCACCGCGACGCCGACCCAGAGCAGCACGGGGATGCCCCCCAGGAAGCCCGTGCCGACGATGCGGAATCCCGCGGGAAAGCCTTGGATCACGTTGCCCTTCGTGAACGCGTAACTCAGGCCCTGGGCGATCCAGAGCATGCCGTAAGTGGCGATGAACGAGGGGATGCGGGCATAGGCGACCAGCACGCCGTTGGCGAGACCGCAGGCCAGCCCCACGCCCAATCCAGCGGCCACCCCCGCCGCGATGTGCCCGGTCGCGATCCAGGTCGCCCCCAGGCACGCCGCCAGGGCCAGCACGGCGCCCACGGAAAGATCGATGCCCCCGGCCAGCACCACCACGGTCAGTCCGGCGGACATCAGCAGTTGCAGGGCCGCTTGGCGGGCGACCACGACGAAATTGCCCCAGGTGAGGAACACCGGGCTGAGCAGCGACAATGCGACCACCAGCGCCGCCAACGCCAGGAAACGCGTGAGGACGATGAAGCCGCGCTCCCCGAACAGCGTCCGCAGCGGCCGGGGGATGGCCAATTCGCTCGGGGTCATGCGTTCAGATTCCTCCAGGAATCGAGCCCGACGGCGCCGATGATCACCACGCCGATCATGGCGACCTGCCATTCCGCTCCCAGGCCCACGAGATTCAATCCGTTGCGCAGCACCCCCACGGCGAAGGCGCCGGCCACCGTGCCGATCAATCCCCCCCGCCCCTTCTCGAAGGAGGTGCCCCCCAGGATCACGGCGGCGATGGCGTCGAACTCCAGCCCGACGCCGACGGTGGGGTGCGCGGAATTCATCCGGGCCGTCATGATGAACGAGGCCAGCGCGGCGAGCACTCCCGCATAGACGTAGACGGCGATGTGGTAGCGGTTCACCGGGCTTCCCGACAAGGTCAGCGCTTGGCGGTTGCCGCCGATGGCGAAGACATAGCGCCCGAACCGCGTGTGATAGAGCAGTACGTAGGTGAGCGCGAAACACGCGATCAGGCCCCAGATCGGCATGGGCAGGGCCAGGAACTCCCCGTGGTTGAACCAGCGGAAGTACGCGGGCAGGTTCGTGACCGATTCCCCGCCGGTCAGCACGGTGGCGATGCTTTGCGCGATGCCGAACAGGCCGAGCGTGACGATGAAGGGCGGCATCCCCGCGAGGGCGATCAGCGCGCCGTTGAGCAGCCCGCACGCGGCGCCCACCAGGAGCGCCGCGGGGATCGCCAGCGCCAAGCCGTGTCCGGACACCACCACGAGCGCGGCGCAGACGCCGCACAGGCTCAGCACCGGCCCGAGGCTCAGGTCGATGCCTTCGGTCAAGATCACCAGCGTCATCCCCAAGGAAAGGATCGTCAGGACGGCGACCTGCAGTCCCACGTTGGTCAGATTGGCGCGGGTGAAGAAGCCCGGAGTCCAAACCGACAGCGCGAGAAACATTCCCGCCAGGACGTAGAAGGCGCCCGGCGTCCGCGCCAGCCAGTCCGGCATGCGGTGACGCGCCGCGGACATCGAGTCGGTGCGAGCGGACATGGCTGAATCGGAAAGAGGGGTTCGGGTACCGAATTTCGAATTGGGGGCGACCATCCGATGTTTCCGCACCGCTGCCGCGGCGCCGCCGACCCCGCCACCGCGGATCGCCGGTGAACGGGGCGCTGCATCACGCGATCGCCCTTCGCCGCGCCTCGGTCACAAGACGGCCTTGCCGTCCGCGACGCTGTTTCATGCTGGGTACGCAGGCGTTCCGCGCCAGATTTGTTGCTTCCCCCACTGTTGCCGGTCCCGCGCTTGCTGCGCTGCCGCGTAGACAGCCTTTATCGCACGCGTTTCAAAAACGCAAATTTGTTTCAGAAACCAAGGGAAGACCGCGGCAGCGCGCTTGGGATTTCAGCGCGGAGCAGGCGGTTCCGGGTGCGGAAGGGGGCGCTATGCGCTTCGATTGGCGAGACCTTTGCGTAACCCCCCTCATTCGCGCATCCGGCCCTCAGCCGTCTTTGCCTTCGGCAAAGCCACCCTCTCCCGCTGCGCGGGCGCGGGAAAGGCCGCTCTGGTGGCCCATTCCAGAGCCCCTCGCCCGCAACGCGGAAGGGGGTGCCAGGCCAGTGCCGAGCGCTTGCGCGAGGCGCCCAAGGGCGCTGGTGGCGGGTGAGGGCCGGAGTGGAGTTCGCTGGAATTTACGCAAAGGTCTCGATCGATGGGTTGCGCATGCTGGGCACCGTAGCGGCCATGGCCGAGGCAGGCGCCCGGGTGCAGGGCGGCGGTTCCCGGCGGCGCCGTTGACACGGAACCGGGATTGGGCCTAAGTGTCTGGGTGAGCGGGCGCGAAAAGTACGAAAATGAAACCCGTTTCATTTTACGTGATGGGCGGATGAGGCGAGCCAAAACCAACCGGCAGGCGGAGCGGCCCTCCCCCGCACCGAAAGCGCGCAAACCGTACAGCATCGCGGCGCTCCGTGCCTCGCTGAATGTGCTCGACCAGTTTGGCCAGCGGGAAACCTGGGGCCTGAGCGATCTGACCCAGGAGGTCGGACAGAGCAAGACCCGCGTGTTCCGCATCCTCAACACGTTCGAGGAGTGCGGCTATCTGGTGCGCGAGCAGGGATCGGGGAGCTACCGGTTGGGCCCGCGGCTCTCCGCGCTCAGCACGGGGTCCGTCAAGTTCGAGCAACTGCGCTGGCGCGCGATTCCGCCGCTGCAGACCCTGGCGGAATCCACGGGCGAGACGGTGCACGTGGGCATCCTCTATGGCGGCCAGGTGGTCACCGTGCAGTTGGTCGAGGGGCGCCACGAGATCCGGATGCACTCCACCGTGGGCAAGCGCAGCCCCGCCCACGCCAGCTCGCTCGGCAAGGTGCTGCTGGCCTATTTCCCCGAGCCGGAAATCGACGAGTTTCTCCGCACGGCGCAGTTGACGGCGCTGACCCCCAATACCGTCGTCGATCCCATTGCGTTCAAGCGCCACCTGCTGGAAATCCGGTCGACGGGATACGCGCTGGACAATGAGGAACTGGAGCTGGGCCTGCGTTGCGTGGCCGCGCCGATCACCGATCACACGGGCCTGGTGGTGGCCTCCGTCAGCGTTTCCGCTCCGGCGATCCGGCTGGGCCCGGAAGCGGCGCTGAATCTTGTGCCCAAGGTCAAGGAGACCGGCCGCGCCATCTCGCGCATGCTGGGCAGCCCCTCGCTGGCCGGAGCCAAGTCTTAGCGGGCCGGGTGACGCGCAGTTATTCACAACGACAGTATTGAAACCGCAGATTGCGCAGATTTCACAGATTTTGACCGGATAGCTGGAAGAGTAGTGCCATCGGTCCGAAATGCAAGGAAAACGGATTTTGATCGTATGTGGCAATCCACCAGGGCTGATCGGCAAGATGGGAAAACTCGCCGACAGGTTGAGACCGGACCGCCCGGCGGGCAGATGCTCGCTTTTTAATCTGCGCAATCTGCGTAATCTGCGGTTTCGCAGTTTTGTCGCCGTTTTTGGAACGGGAATGGAGACCCCATGGCAAACCGAAAAGGCGCGGACCTGATCGCCGAGTTCCTGATCCGGGAGAAGTTTCCCTACGTGTTCGGCCTCTGCGGGCACGGCAACGTGGGCATGCTCGATGCGCTCTACGATGTGCGCGACAAGATCAAGCTCATCTCGCCCCGGCACGAGCAGACGGCGGGCCACATGGCCGACGCCTTCTTCCGCGTCAAGCACCAGCCCGTGGCCACGCTCACCTCGTGCGGCCCGGGCTCGGCGAACCTGGTGA
>JBGPEV010000203.1:0-5925 GCA_041482995.1 bacterium
GCCGCGGGAGGGGTAAGAGAATAGCCCTAATGGGCAACGCTCGGGCTGTCTTGTGCCCGGGCGTCTTTCCGTGTATCACAGCATCATTGGCGTCCTTAATCGGGAGGGGGGATGACCATTGCCGCCTGCTACGTGTCGCAAAAGGGTATCGTGCTAGGCGCAGACAGCACTGCCTCGTACTCGTCCCCAATTGGCTTCCACTACTACAACCACAATCAGAAACTCTTCGAGATCGGCGAGAGTGGGACCCTTGGAGTAGTCACTTGGGGTCTCAGTGGCCTCGGTTCGCAGAGTTACCGAACCCTCTTCGCATTGCTCGCTGACGGACTAGATACCAAATCGGCATCAAGTGTGAGTGAGGTCGTGGACCGATGGGTCCACTTGTTCTGGAATGCCTACCAGAACTGTCCTGAGATCGGCCCACTGATTGCACGCTGCAAAGACTTGAGCGCGAAACCCCAGTATGTTTCCGGGACGGGTCAACCTGGGGTCAGGACAAAAGAGGAAGAAGACGAGTTTCAAAATCTGAAGTGGAACCTGGGTGTCGGTTTCTGCATTGGTGGCTACGTCAGACAAGATCGGCAGCCAGCCGCTTTTTCCGTGTTCTTTGATCCCTTAGGATCCAAGCCAGCGCCAGAACGGTTGAACAGAGGGTACAAATTCTGGGCGCGCCGAACATGATCCTTCGTTTGATCCATGGTGCAGATTCCAGAATCAAAAAGACAATCCTCGACTCAGCCAAATGGAATGGAACGGAAGCCGAACTCGATGCGTTGCTTAATCAGTACCTACTGGCTCACCCAAGCATTCCGATTCGGGATGCCATAGACTTTGTGCATACGTGCATTCACAGCACCATCAAAGCCATGAAATTTTCGAACCTGTCTCAGATTTGCGGCGGGCCGATCGAACTTGCGGTCGTCACCACAGATCGGAAGTTCAGGTGGGTTAGGCACAAATCATGGGACGCAGCAATTCAGGAGGGAGAACTTCAATGGCAAAACCTCGCAGGAACAAGGAAGTGAGAAACGTCGAGGCCGCATTGCCAAGTTGGGTTGATGAGATGCATAGGCACTTTCGGCAAACGGGATCGTTCCGAATTGAGGACCTTCGGCGAGTCCTTGGAGATCCACGCCAAGGTGTGGAGATTCCAACTAAGGGAGAATTCGAGTTTCTTGCGTCGAATGGTTCAGCAGCGCGGCGGCGCTGAAGTTCGATCTGCGAAAAGCCCGTTGCATTTGACTCTTCCCCTGCCACCCGCTAAGGTATTGCGCTTACGGGCTATCGACCATTCTCGACCGCAGGGGCCGTCATGTCGCGCAGGTGCCAGATCACCGGGAAGATGGCGCAGAACGGACACAAGGTGTCCCACGCCAATAACAAGACCAACATCCTCCGCCACGTGAACTTGCAGAAGCGGCGGATTTGGGTGGCGGAACTGAAGCGCTTCGTCAACGTGCGGCTCTCCACCCACGGCCTGAAGATCATCGACCGCAAAGGCGCCTACGCCGCCCTGAAGGAAGCCGGGCTCATCTAGCCCAGTCCGCGACTGCAAAACCTGCACTGCTGAACCACAACGCACACGACGAGCACAACGAACTGCGGGCGATTTGACCCGCAGTTGCCGGTCTTCTTTGCGTGCAGTTCGTCGTGTCCGTTGTGTGCGTTGTGGTTCAGCCGTTTATTGCAGTGGTTAGTTCTTCTCTTTCTGCAGCGGCTTCTCGTCCAGGTCCACTTCCAGGGCCTCCAGGAAGCGCGAGACCATGTTGTAGAACCCGATGGTGAGGGTCAGTTCCACGATCTCCCGCTCGGAGAGGAACGCTTGCAGCTTCTTGTAGGTGCTGTTCTTGGCGCGGATCTGCTCGGTCACCTCGTCGGTGTACTGCAGCACGGCCTGCTCGCGCTTGTCGAAGTGCTTGGAGCCCTGCCACTTCTTCACGGCCTCGATCTGCAGATCTGGCATGGCCAGCCCGCGGGCGATGGCCTCGTGCTGTTCGCGCTCGTAGCGCGCCTTGGTGAGGCGCGCGACGCGCAGGATCGACAGTTCGCGCAGCCGCGGGTCCAGGCGGCCCTTGAAGAGCAGCTTGCTGCCCATGCGCAGGAAGTCGCGGCAGACGTCGGGCGAGTGGGCCATCGCCCGGTTGATGTTGAGGATCTCGAAGCCGTTGGCTTCCATCTTGCGGAAGGTTTCCTGCAACTCCGGCGGCATCTCCTTCACGTCCAGCAACTGCACACGCGCCATGGGTCCCTGAGGGGCTAGGGGTGCGGTCGTCTCCCACTGCATCCCTATCATCGTACGGTGCCGGGGAACAACGCCGGATTTTCGGGCAGACGCGGGGGCGGCGCCCGGAGATACGGGTTCCGACCCGCCCGGAGGGCTCCGCAGGAGGCGTCGATCGCCCCGCCCGGAAGCACGATTGGCTTAGCGCGCCCAAAAAAAAACCGCTGAACCACAACGACACAACGAACACGACGAGGTTTCGATCGATGCGGAACGTCGCGCATCGGGGCTGGAAGCCTGCTTTTCGTTGTGTGCGTCGTGCTCGTCGTGGTTCAAGGCAGGTGTCGGTTTTGTTATAGGCGCTAAGTAATCCTTTGCGGTCTTTATGTCCTTTGTGTTGAGGCAGTTTGCAGTTCTGTTACGCGATCTCAATCCCGCCTTTCCCTTTTGCGTGGGATTTCGGTAGGACCCTGTGGCGATAGGCGGCAGTGCGATAACCCGTCGTCCAGTGAGCCATCGCCCGCCTGCGGGGGATTAGGCGACGCGAGCCGGAAGCTTCCCCCTCCCCCGTTCCAGTTGCCAGAGGGGTCTCGTGCGCACCGTCCGTTCCAGCAAGCCCCGCCCGACCCGCCGCACCGGCCGGGCGGCCGCCCATCCGGCGGATCGGGCCGCGGCCAAAGCGGCCGCCGGCCCCGGCGCCGACCAGTGGCGCCGCCAGTTTCGCTTTGACGACGTGAAGGTGCTGATCGTCTGCCGCGGCCCGATCCGCCTGGAGGCGATCGAGGCCTTCGAGCGGCTGGGCACCCGGCCCTGCGGCATCCTGCTCTCGGAGAAGGACAGCGTGGTCTACCCGCGCGCCCTGGCGCCGGAGGTGCGCCGGGTGGGCCGCAACGAGCGTGTGCACCGCCTGCCCGACTACGCCGGGAGCAACGCGGAGGAGAAGGCGCGCCGCATCGAGCAGATCCTGCACATCGCCCAGAGCGGCGGCTATACCCACGTGTTCGCGGGCTACGGCTTCATGGCCGAGCAGCACGAGTTCATCGCGGCGATCGAACGCGCCGGCTTGGGCTTCGTGGGGCCCAGCAGCGCCGTGGCGCGCAACGCGGGGGCCAAGGACGCCGCCAAATCCCTCGCCCGCAAGATCGGGGTCTCCGTGACGCCGGGGGTGGACAACATCGCCGCCCTGGCCCTGCTCGCCCAGGCCCAGGGGGGCGAGACCCACGCGTTCCTGGAGGGGCTGGCCCGCCAGCACGGGTTGACGCTGCCGGCCGATGCCGCGCGCCTGGCGCCGGAGGAGGTGGCGGAAGCCGTGCTGCAAGGCGCCGGGGTCAGCAAGATCGAGTTGGTGACCTTGGCCCAACTGCAAGAGGCGACGGCGCGGCAGTTGGCCGCCTTGTGGCAAGAACACCCGGGGCGACGCTTCCGCTTGAAGCACGTGGCCGGGGGCGGGGGGAAGGGTCAGCGCATCGTGGCGGAGCCGGCCCAGGTGGCGGACGCGGTGTTCGAGGTGCTGGCGGAATCCCAGTCCCTCGGCCCCGCGGACAACAAGAACTTCCTCATCGAGCTGAACATAGAAAGCACGCGGCACAACGAGATCCAGTTGCTGGGCAACGGGGAGTGGTGCATCGCCATGGGCGGCCGGGACTGCTCCCTGCAGATGCACGAGCAGAAGCTGCTGGAGGTCTCGATCACCGACGAGATGCTGGCCGCCACGGCCGCGCGCTACCGCCAGACGGGCCGGGCGGGCCGGGCCGCGGTGCTGGAGGAGGACCGCGCCGTGCTGCGCGCCATGGAAGAGCAGGCCGAGCGCTTCGGCAAGGCGGTGGGGCTCGACTCCGCCTCCACGTTCGAATCCATCGTGGACGGTGCGCGGCACTTCTTCATGGAGGTCAACACCCGCATCCAGGTGGAGCACCGGGTTACGGAGATGGTCTACAGCCTGCGCTTCCGCAACCCGCGCGACGCGACCGAAACCATCGAGATCGAATCCCTGGTGGAGGCCATGCTGTGGCTGGCGGTGCACGGCAAGTCCCTGCCCCGCCCGGAACGGGTGCCGCGGCACGGCAGCGGGGCGGAGGCGCGCGTCAACGCGACCAACGATGCGTTGCGCCCCCACGCCGGGGGCATGGTGCTGGACTGGACCGCGCCCGTGGAGCACGAGCTGCGGGACGATCAGGGCATCGGCATCCGCAATCCGGACACGGGCACCTTCATGCCGTACCGGCTCGCCGGGGCCTACGACTCCAACGCCGCGCTGATCGTGAGCCACGGCACGGACCGGGAGGACAACTTCCGCCGGCTCGCGGAAATCCTGCGCCGCTCGGAATTGCGCGGCGACGATGTGATCACCAACATGCCCTTCCACTATGGGTTGCTGCACTGGATGCTGGGGGCCGACCCGATGGTAAAGCCCAGCACGCGCTTCGTGCAGGGCTACCTGGCGCAGGTGGGCGGCCTGAAGATCGCCGCGCAACGCATCGACCTGGAGATCGCCTGGCAGGCGCTGGAGGCGGAGGCCGCCACGCTTGGCGCGGCAGCGGCCCGGGCGCTGGCCGCGAAGGTGACCCTGCTGCCGCGCCCCGTGGAGCGGCTGCTGGAGCATCCCCATCTGCTGGCGGGCTGGCTGGCGCCCCGCGCCCAACGGCGCTGGGAACTCGTTCAGGGCCGGGTGGAATGGCGGCAGAACCCGCTCGCCGTGCTGGATACGCTCTACGGCTACCTGCGCTGGGAGGATCATCCGGGAGTGACCCCGGAGGAGAAGATCTGGAGCCACGACCAGGAGATGCTGGCCGACGGGCTGGCCTTCTATGCCGAAGTGCAGGAGCGCGTGGGCGGGGCGGCGCTGGCTTGGCCGGAACTGGCGGAGCAGTTGAGCGCGGAGCGTCCGCCCGAGGGCATTCCCGCCGCCCAATGGCCCGCCGTGCAGGCCGCCCACCGCGGTCACCAGTTGGGGCTGGAGTTGCTCAAGCTGCCCGTGCTGCTGGGCCAGGAAGCGGGCTACTTCGATCTGCACGTGAACGAGCGCCTGGAGCCCGTGCTGCCGCCGGAATGGGCGGACCCCGGGCGCACGGCGGCCGCCCTCACCGCCCTGGCGCCGCCCCCGCCCGCCGCCTCGAACGCGGTGCTGGCGTGGACCGGCGGAACGTTCTACGCGCGCCCCAGTCCCAACGATCCGCCCTACGTGACCGAAGGGCAGCACCTGGAAGCCGGGGAGCAAGTGGGGCTGCTGGAGGTGATGAAGATGTTCAATCCCCTGCGCGTGGCGTTCGCCTGCACGGTCACCCGGGTGCGGATCGATCAGGACACGGGTAGCGTGGTCGCCAAGGGACAACTGCTCTATGAGGTGCGCCCCGACGTGCCCCCCGTGACCGACGACCCCGCCGCCCGCCAAGCCGCCCGCGCCGCATGGACACGGGTGATCATGGCGAGGATGTAGTTGACAATCTATTCACCAAAAAGACTAGTAACGATAGTTATTTCTATGTTATCTTCTCTAGCATGGACACCCTGCCCGCCGGGACCCGTCGTGACATCCTTGAGCTTCTGTTGAAACAGGAGCTTACGGTGCTGGAGTTGTCCGACCGGCTGGGCATCACCCCGGCCGGAATTCGCCAGCATTTGGCCCCGCTGGAAGCGCTGGGGTGGATCGAGCGGGAGAAGGAGGTGCAAGGCGCCCACCGCCCGAGCTTCCGCTATCGCCTGAC
>JBGPEV010000204.1:0-5913 GCA_041482995.1 bacterium
ACCAGGCCATTGCCGGGCTGAAAGCCGAGGGCGGCACGGCGCTCTATGACGCGATCCAGGCCGGGGTGGCACAAGTGCGCGAAGCAGGGGGCGGCCGGCGCGCGGTGGTGGTGCTCACCGACGGCAAGGACGAGAGCATCCCCGGCGCCCCGGGTTCGGCACTGCGGCTGGAGCCGCTCAAGCGCCTGCTAGCCGAGGCCGGCGTGCCGGTCTACTTCCTGGCCCTGGGCGATCGGGTGGATCTCGCCGCGCTGGAAGAGGTGGCCGAAGTCTCCGGGGGGCGGGTCTACGCCGCCGCCCGCGTGGACGCCCTGGCGGCGCTCTATGGCGAGGTGTTCACCTCCCTGCACGGGAGCGGCGGCTGGAGCTATGTCAGCCCCAACTTGGCGCTGGATGGCGCGCGCCGCACGGTGGAGGCGACGTTTCCCGACGGCCGGAAGGTGCGCGCCACCTACCCGGTGCCCAAGGAGCCGGGCGTGATCTGGCGCTACACGCGCACGGGCGAGGCCGGGTCGCAATGCAGCGTGGCGGGGCTCTCCCCCCAGGGCACGCTGGCGCTGCTGCCGCATCCGCCCCTGCTGGTGCGGGACGACGGGCGCTTGCTGGCCACCTTGCCGCAAGGCGTGCCCTATGAGCGCATGGCCATGCTGGACGACGGCACCGGGTTCGGCTTCGCGGGGAACCGCGGCGACGCCTTCACGCTGACCCCGGCGGACGAAAGTCCAGGCGCACCGTGGATCGCCCGGGAGCGGGTCCGGCGGACCGGCCCGCCGGGAGCGCCCGTGGCGATCTCGCCCCAGGGCCGCGCCGCGCTCTGGTTTCACCTGCCGGAGGGCGCCCAGAGGCCCGTGTTCACCGCGCGGCAGGGTGCGGACGCCGCCCCGCTCTGGGAGCGCGCGCTCTGTCCTTTCGCCGCGTGTGACCGGGTGACCGGCGCGGCGGTGGCGGATGACGGCGCGGCGCTGATCAATCTCACCGGTGTGCTGCAGCGGGTACGGACGGATGGCACGCCCGGGGCCACGCGGCAGGAGACGTTCTTTCCCCAGGTGTCCCTCAGCGCGGATGGCCGCCTGGGGGCGGCGGTGGTCTGGCGGCCTGCGCCCAAGCGCGCCCTGCTGCTGGACGCCGACCTGCGCACCGTGGCCGAACTCCCCCTGCGCTCCTATCTGGACGGCGTGCCCGCCGTGGCGGCGGTCTCCCCCGACGGCCGCTGGTTCGCGGCGCGGGACGATTTCCGGGTGCAATTGCTCGACCTGACCACCCGGCGCACCCTGGCGATCGCCCTGCCCCGGCTGCGGCCTGCCGCCACCTGTGCCCTGACGCTGGCCGTGGACAGCCGGGGCCGGGTGCTGACCGGTGACGGTGCCAGCCTCTTCCTGCTCGCGGGAGCCGTTCCGGCAGCGCCCTAATGGCGACCTGGCCCGCGTGACCCCGGTCACGAAAGAAGGCTCCGCCCGTGGTGTAATACCCAACGTGACGGCAGAACGACCGGAAGTCCGCCCTGTCAGCGTCCCGGCCGCGAATGGTTTCGAGGCTGCGCGCACCGCGCCCTCTCACCCCAAGCAGGAGCGTCCCATGAAACGCGTGTTCTGGATTGCACTCACGATGCTAACGGCCGGAGCGCTGGTGGCCGGAGGATTGGCTCTGGCCCAGGGTAACTATCCCTACGGCCCCGGCATGATGGGCGGCGGTGGCGGCTACGGCCCCGGTATGATGGGCGGCCACGGCGCGTGGGGTCACGGCGGCGGGATGATGGGCGGCGGCATGATGGCATGGGGCCCCAATTGGTCGCAACTTCCGGCGGAGAAACAGGAGCAATTGCGCAAAGTGCAAGTCAGCACCATGCAGGCGATGGTGGCCCTAATGTCCGACAGGCAAGCCAAGTCCGCGGCCCTGGGGGACACGATGAGCAAGTTCCCGCTCGATCAGGCGGTGGCGAAAAAGCGGCAAGACGCCGTGAAGCAAGTGCAGGACCAGATGTTCGCCCTGCATCTGAATGCGCTGACGCAAGCCCAGCAGATCATCGGCAAGGAAACCTGGGAAAAGCTCCACTCCGATGAGTTTGGCCCAGGTTATGGTCCGGGCCGGGGCGGCCCCGGCATGATGGGTCCCGGCGGACGCGGCCCGGCGCAGTAAGCACCGGGGTGGTGACGGTAGAGGGGCATGGCATGCCATGCCCCTCCGATTTCGATCTATTCCCCCACCGACAGCAGCAGGCCCCGCCGGCGCGCCACGGCGAACACCCCCAGGAACACCGCCAAGCCCAGCCCCAGGTACGCGACATTGAGCATCACGGCGTTCATCAGCAGGTCGTAGCGGTAGGTGTGCTCCAGCAGCAGGGCGCGCATGCCTTCGAACACGTGGCTGGAGGGCAGCGCCCAGGCGACCGGCTGCAGCCACGCGGGCAGGGTGGCGATGGGGTAGTAAATGCCCGAGATGGGCGCGATGGCGAAGATGGCGCCCCAGGCCAGGCTCTCCGCCGCGAAGCCGTAGCGCAGCAACAGCCCGCAGATCAGCAGCCCGATCCCCCAGCCGAACACCAGCAGGTTGACGAAGAACGTGAGCAGCGCCAGCCCCTGATCGAAAATGGAGTAGTGGAAGAACAGCAGCGCCAGCAGGGCCGAACCGCCGAAACTGATGATCGTGCGGATCAGGCTCATGGTGACGAGGGCGGCCGCCAGCTCGTAGGGCCGCAAGGGGCTGATGAAGAGGTGGCCCAGGTTGCGGGCGTACATCTCCTCCATCATCATCATGGACACGCCGAGCTGGCCGCGGAACAAGACGTCCCAGAGCAGCACGGCCGAGATGAGCAAGCCCGCCGCCTGCACCAGGAACGAGGTGTTGGTCTGCAGGTACTTGGTGATCAGCCCCCAGAGGATCATCTGCATGGTGGGCCAGTAGATCATCTCCACGATGCGCGTCCACGAGGCGCGCAGCAGGTACAGGTAGCGCAGCAGCATGCCGCCCACCCGCTGCCAGGAGAAGAGGACGTGGGCCGGAAGCAAAGCCGGATGGGGCGGGGCGGGGAGGGTCGGGACGGTGGGTGTCATCGAATCGTCTGAGTTGGCGGGGTTCAGGACACCCTTGGACTGGCTCAGGCCGCGGGAACTGCAACAGCGGATTCCTCGCTGCGCTCGGAATGACGACTCAATGTCATTCCGAATGAAATGAGGAATCTGCTGTTTCTCCCGAACTGGAGCGGTCTCGCGATATTCACAGCTTCGGCTTCTGGGGCCAGTCTAGCACAGGGTCGGCCTTGGGGAAGGGGCCGGGATTGGGCTACGGTGGCGGCAGCGCATCAACCCGACACCCAGCGAAAGAGGATTGCCATGACCCTGGACGCCAAGACCGTCGACACGCTGAGCCGCGTCACCACGGCCACCATCACCACGATTCTGCTGAAGAAGGGGTTGCGCAACGTGTGGATGCGCGGCACGCGGCCCCTGCGCGCGGAGCAGCCCCGGCGGGTGGGGCGAGCGTTTACCTTGCGCTTCGTGCCGGCGCGGGAGGACCTGGCCACGCCGGAATCGTGGACGTCTCCCAAGTCCACCCGTGCGGCGATCGAGGCCATGCCCGCGGGCTGCATCGCGGTGGCCGACGCCATGGGCGTGACGAGCGCGGGCATCTTTGGCGACATCCTGTGCGCGCGCATCCAGAAGCGCGGCGTCGCGGGGCTGGTGACCGACGGCGTGCTGCGCGACAGCGCGGGCGTGCTGGCCACCGGCCTGCCCGTCTGGTGCCAGGGCGTAGCCGCGCCACCCTCCGTCGCCGGGCTCACCTTCGTCAACTGGCAGGAGCCGATCGGCTGCGGCGGCGTGGCGGTGTTTCCCGACGACGTGATCGTGGTGGACAGCGACGGCGCGGTGGTCATTCCCGCCGCCTACCTGGACGAGGTGCTGAAGGCCGGGCCGGAGCAGGAGCGCCTGGAGGAGTGGATCCTGGGCGAGGTGGCACAGGGCGCCGCGCTGCCCGGGCTCTATCCCGCCAACGCCGAGCACAAGGCGCGCTATGAGGCGGCTAAGACCGAGGCCGCAAAGACGGAGGCGGCAATGAAGGGGAAGAAGTAACTGCAACTGCCTTGGAACCGCAGATTTCGCAGATGACGCTGATTGAAACTGCAGGAACGCACGCGCGGAGGCTGACGGGGCAAGTCTCGACCGCGCGGGGCCTCTCCCCGGCCCTCGCCCGGCGCTGCGCTTGTCCGGGCCCCGGCGGGGCGCCGGCCGGCACGTCAACGTACCAGCGCCATCAGCGTGTTGTCGTCCAACACCCAAGCGGCGTCCGGGCGGCCATTGCCGTCCAGATCGGCCACCGCGATGGCGGAGACGATGGGCGCGGCGGGCTCGGTCTTCATCAACTCCCGGAAGTGTCCCCCGGCGAAAGTGACAACGCGCAGGCGCTCGCGCTTGGCGTCGGGCACCAACAGGTCGGGAATGCCGTCCCCGTTCATATCCACCATGGCGGACATGCCCAACTCGCGGGAGTAGATTTGGTGATTGGAAAATCCAGGGGCGCGGTACTTTTCCACCAGTTGGGACCCTTGGACGCGGTAGAGCACGAGCGTGCCGCCGCTATGGGGCGTGAGCACCACGGCGATCTCCGTGTGCCCGTCGCCGTCGAAGTCATCGGCCCCGATGGGATTGAGCCAGAGATTGGGTTGGCCCAGGGGCCGGGATTCGGCCGCCAGCACCAGCCGCTGGGCGGGAGCGGCGCCGTCCTCCAAGGTGAACAGCGCGGCAGCCGACCCCTGGTCCAGCCGGGTCCGCACGACCAGCAGCGCGTCCTTGCGCTCAACGTAGACCATGCGCGCCATGCGGTCCTCGAAGACCGAGTTGTCGTCGAGGCGGTAGCGCAGCAGGTCGCCGTTGCGATTGAGGGCGCGCAACTCCTGTGCCTCCGCCACGTCGCCCAGGATGCCGTGCCGGTACTTGAGCGTCGCAACCGCCAACCATGCCGAACCGATCGCGCCGGTGCCCAGGGTGACGATGCCGTCGTCCAGGGTATCGGGCCGGGTGGGGGCGTCCGGCAGCGTGCAGCCCGTGAAAGGCTCGATCGCCAGCAGTCCATTCGCCACCAATACCCGGTGCCGGGTGCCATCGCCGCCCGTGAGCAGCGCCGCCGGCTTGCCGTTGCACTGGACGGTGGAAACGGCGGCTACGGCAAACGGCAGCTGCAGGGAGAGGGACCGCGCGGGCGGGCGGGCAGGGGCGGCGGCCAATGCTGGATCCGCGTACAGTCCACCGACCAGGGTCACTGCGGGAGGAAGGGCGAGCGTCAGGACAAGAGCGGCCAACGCGATCCGTCGCATCGGGCACCTCTGAAAGGTGGAAGGACACCGGCACTGAATTTTGACGCCTCACGCGGGCGTTCAACGGCCGCGGGCCACTAAATATCCGAACATCTTATGCCAATCCGGCCCGCGCCCGCCAGACGGTGCGCCCTTCTCCGTGGGGCAGGTGCAAAGTCAAATCTGCGACCAGTTTGAGCCGGCGGCGGCGGGCCTCCCGGCCCGCCTGCATAGCGCTGGCGGGCGAGAGAGGCTGTGAGTTTATTTGGTTTTCACCCCACACGGCATGCGCAAATCACTGAAACGATTCGCACCCATTTTTCGGTGAATGGATTTCTTCACAGCCTCAGACGCCCGTCGCTACCGACCGAAACGGGTCGCGGATTTGACTTTGCACTTGCCCTGCCTTCGCCCCCAGGGCCTGTTCAAAGTCCGTTTATTGTTTCCTTATCGCTCTACGAGCGGGGCGGCTGGCTGCTGCGAAAGATTGATGCCCATTGGCCTTCCCCATACGCGAACCCGCACAGCGCGTGGGTTTGGAGAAGCGGTTGGAATAGGACCCATCGCCGACGACGCTCCGCATGAACCGTGCCCTGGAGGCTTCGGCCCGACTTTGAACAGGCCCT
>JBGPEV010000205.1:0-5889 GCA_041482995.1 bacterium
ACTTCCTGGACTCCCCCAGCTTCTTCGTGCGGCAGCAGGCCCTGGAGGGGTTGGCGCTGGCCAAGCCCACGCCGCTGCTGATCGAGGCACTGCTGGAGGATTTGCGCGTCAACCGCTACCTGACCGCCCACATTTCTGCCCAATGGCTGGGCCGTTGGCAGGTGAAGGAGGCCGTGCCCCTCTTGCGCGAATCCATCTTCAGCCGGGACTTCCTGCTGAGCGCCAAGGCCATCCATGCCCTGGTGGAACTGGGGGAGCGGGACGCCTACCCGGCGGTGCTCACGCGGTTCGACTCGACCGAAAATCCGCTGGTCGTGATCGAATCCGCCCGCGCGCTCTCGCTGTGGGGCGGCCCGCCGGCCTTTCCCCACCTGCTGCGGAAATTCTCCCAGGACCTCCCTTCCACTGCCCGCGACGAGCTGAGCCTTGCGGTGGCGCGGCTGGTCGGGCGATACGACGACCTTTACCGCTACCTGGGCATGTATCACCGGGACTTGATTCAACTGCGGAGGGAATGGCGCGAGCGTCTGCCCAAAGCCGACCCGGACGGCCCGATCGCCGTCCTGATCCATGAACCCCAGCCCCGCTACCGCTTTGAGCGGGCACTGGAGGCGCGCTACGCCGAATGGCAGGAGTGGTTCCGGGAGGCCGTGGCCGATTGCTTGCGCCGCCAACCGGCCATTCTCCATCCCTCGCTCGCCTTCCTGCTTGCGTTCCTGCTGCTGGCCAAGAAGGGGGAGCACATCAAGTTGGCCGATGAGTAAGCGGGACAACCAGGCTGTGCGGTCACTTCCGCGTGGCATAGTGGGCCAGCAATTCCGTGCGATCCTTGTACTGCTGGAAGAAACCCTCGACGCGAATGCGCGAGGTGAGGCTCCATTGGCAGAGCCCGAGCCGCCGTTGCACGGACCGAGGGACAAATATTGCTAGCCGTCCGCCGCTCGGCCCGCGCAAGGACAACAGGCAGGCGCCGGAGTTGAGCCCGCGCTGCCCGGAAAGCGCGCCTTCGACCGTGACGTACCGCCCCAGGTGTTGCTTTCCGGTCAATGCTTCAGGCGTCAGGACGCCCGTGAGGAACAGGAGATTCTTGCTGGAGCGCGGCGTCTTCCCTTCCCGCCCGAGCCGCTCCAGGTAATGTTTGCGTGACGCCTGATCGCCCCAAATGCCCCGTTGCGCATCGAAGGCCTCCCCCTCCGCCTGGGCGAACCCCTCGTAGTCCGCGGGAAAAGAGAATCGGGTGTCAAAGTAGCTGTGCCCCTGGCGCACCAGTTCCAGGCTCACATCGAGGGTGCCCGCCTTCACCCGCGCCAGGGTGCGGCCGTATTTGTCCCGTTCATTGTTCGCGTAGATCGTCAGTTCGATGGGCGAGTCGCGCAGCATCGCCTGAAATGCGGCCTTGGCCGGCAGGCCGTGGGCGAGGTCCAGGCCTTTGGGGGAGTCGTGCAGTTCCGGCGTATCGACGTTCAGCAGCCGCACGCGCTCGCGCGGCAGGTCCAGCCGCCCGTTGCCGTCCAGGTCGGCATCGAAGGTATCGCCGTCGATTACATTGGCGACGGGTGTTTGCAGCCGCACCGTGCGCGACTCGGGCGGCTGGGCCCACGTGACCGGCGTGCCCATGCCCAAGGCCAGCAACAGCACCATCCCGGCGCGGCCGCACCGCTGTGCCCCGTGCAACGCCCGTCTGGACGGATGCCGGCGGGCGTTCATGAGTGTCGTATAAACACACGAATTGATTTCTGAATTCATTTGTCGGATCAACCTTCTCGGAAATCATTCTTTGCGGGGTTTACAGCCGCCCGCTATCCTTGATCCTTATCGCATCCCGCCAGCCAATGCAGGATGCGCCCTCTTCAACCCCGTCTTCAACCTACTGGGTGCCCATGTCCGAATCCGTGACGCTGGCCCAGGTCTACGATCGCATCCGGGAACGGATGACGGCCGAACCCGGTCAATCCTACGTCGCCCGGCTCACCGGCCAGGGGCCGGATGCCGTGCTGAAGAAGATCGGGGAGGAGTGCTGCGAGGTCATTCTCGCGGCGAAGAACGGGCAACGCGGCCCAGCGATTCACGAGTTGGCGGACCTGTGGTTCCATCTGTTGGTGTGGATGGCGCAGGCGGACATTTCCCCGGAAGACGTCGAAGCGGAACTGGGCCGCCGCTACCGTCAAGCGGGTCAACCGCGCTTTTTCGAATAACCGGTGGGTGGCCGCCGCGGTGGCCCCTGCCGATCCCAACGCGAGACTCATGTTCAATCCCATTTCCATCGATTCGCTGCACCTGCGCAACCGGATCGTGCTGTCCCCGTTCCTGGAAAACATGGCGAACAAGGACGGTACCGTCACCCAGCCCCTGATCGATTACTACGTCAACCTGGCCCGGGAAGGCGCCGGGATGGTGATCGTGGAATCGGCTTATGTGGCGCAACAGGGACGCGCGCACTTCAATCAACTGGGCATCTCCGAGGAGCGCCACACCGACGGCCTTGCGCACCTGATCAAGGCCGTGAAGGCCGAGGGCGCGGTCGTGGGCTTGCGCCTGGCCCACGCGGGCGGGCGCACCAGCGAAACGATCTGCGGCGAGCAGCCCGTAGGGCCATCCATCATCAACTTCGGCAAGGACTTCGACGTCAGCCGGGAGTTCGACGAGGGAGACGTGGAGGAGATCGTACTCTTCTTCGTTCACGCCGCGGAGCGCGCCGAGGAGGCTGGGGCGGACTTCATCGAGATCAACGGCGCCCAGCAATACCTGCTGGACCAGTGCCTCTCCGCGCGCTACAACACCCGCTACGACGCCTATGGCGGGACGATCAACGAGCGCATGCATCTGGCGGTGGAAATCGTGCGGGCCATCAAGTCCCGCATCGAGTCGCCCATGCCGATCTCCTACGTGTTTTCGATCCACGACAAGCTGGAGGATGGATTCACCGAGGAAGACCTGCGCGGGCTGGTCAAGGCGCTCAGCACGGCGCGGGTGGACGTCTTCCATCCCGTCAGCATCCACGTGCTGAACAAGTTCTTCGACACG
Source organism: bacterium (assembly GCA_041482995.1). Taxonomy (GTDB): domain Bacteria; phylum SAR324; class SAR324; order SAR324; family JACQKK01; genus JBGPEV01. The sequence continues at coordinate 3,025 of JBGPEV010000205.1, forward strand.
GAAGAGACGCTCGTGGAATGGGTGGGCAAGTTCACCCGCAAGCCCGTCATCGCCGAGGGCAACGTCAAGTCTCCGCAGATCCTCAAGGAGGCGCTGGCCCTGGGCAAGGCGCACCTGTTCGCGTTGGACCGGGTGTTGGCTACGCGCCCCAATTGGTACGCCTTTCTCCAAAAGAAGACCCAGCCCAACACGGCCTGAGACGCCGTCCGCATCGATTTTTTCCGGCGCGCCAGAAGCGCCGGGAGATCCGTGAACAGAGGGTATCCTCCCGGCCCCCCAGCTTGCGCAAGGGGCGCCGGCTGCGCCTTTACTCGCCCAGGCGAATTGGCTAAGGTTCGGCTCGACCGGCGTCCGGGAATAGGAGCGCCGCCGCGGTTTGTGACGACGGTCATGGCCGAATGGGCGGGGCCCTGTTACCCGGAGGAAGCCGGCACATCGCCTGCCGCGGACGGCCGATACGCGGCGCAACACCCGCCCCGCACACTTTCCCGGGGTTCCGGGTGCGGCCGCCCGCAGTCATGAACCCGCTGTGTGGGTTCGAGGCGGCGGCTTGACTCCGGGGCACCGCGCCCGCCGCCGCCCGGCCCCGATCACGTACCGCCGCACGCGCGTGCCCGGCACGTGGGTGCCTCGCACGAGAGGGGAGGAGGCCTGCCGATGGCAACCTATACGCTCGGAATGATCGCCCACGTGGGCGCGGGGAAGACGGCTCTGGCCGAGGCCATGCTGGCCAAGGCCGGGGCCGGACCGAAGAAGGACGGCGATGGCGGCGCATCGGTGTTGGACTTCTTGCCGGAGGAGCGGGAGCGCAAGACCAGCATGAAGTCGGCCGTGGCCCACTTCTCCTGGGCGGGCAGCGGGGTGGACCTGATCGACACGCCCGGCTCCCTCAACTTCGTCGGCGATACGGTCGGGGCCCTGCGGGTCATCGATGGCGCGGTGATGGTTTCCAGCGCGGAGCCGGGCCTGCAGGGCCAGACGGAGTACTTCTGGGATCGCCTGGATGAGAGCGCCTTGCCGCGCCTGATGGTGATCAACAAGATGGACCGCGATCAGGCGGACTTTGCCGCCCGGCTGGCCGCGCTGCAAGAGACCTTCGGCAACAAGGTCGTGGCCGTCAGCCTGCCCTGGGGCCAGGCAGCGGGTTTCCACGGGCTGGTCGATCTGGTCGAGCAAAGCGCCTACGACTATGCCGACCCGGCTAAGCCCAAGAAGACGGAGATTCCCGCGGAGTTGAAGGAACCCACCCGCGAAGCCCGCTACCGGCTGATGGAGGCCGTGGCCGAGGCCGACGATGCCCTGTTGGAGAAGTACCTGGAAACGGAGACGCTCACGTCCGAGGAGCTGCGCGGCGGCCTGATCCGCGCCACCCGCGACGGAAAGGTCGTGCCCGTGTTGTGCACGGCGGCCACCCGCGGCATCGGCGTGGACCGCTTGCTGGACGCCATGGTCACCCTGCTGCCCGATGCCGCCACCCGCCGTGCCGCGCGCAAGTTTGAGACCGTGCCCCCCGGCTACGCGCCGGACACGCTCGACAGTCCCTATCCGGCGGCACTCGTGTTCAAGACCCAACTGGACCAGTATGCCGGGCGCATCAGCTTGGTGCGCATCATGTCCGGCGAATTGAAGGCGGGCGACGATCTGCTCAATCCAACCACCGGGGCGACGGAACGTCCGGCCCACCTGTTCAAGCTGATCGGCCGCGAGCAGAAGGAAGTTCCCGTATTGCGGACGGGGGAATTGGGCGCGCTGCCCAAGCTCTCCAACACCCACACGGGGAATTCCCTCTGCTCCGCCAAGAACAAGGTGGAATTCGCGCCCGTCAACTTTCCCTTGCCCGTGCTCACGTTCGCGTTGCAACTGCCCACCAAGGGGGAGGAGGAGAAGGTGGCCAACGCGCTGCACCGCATGATGGAAGGCGACCCCACGCTACAATTCCGGCACAATGCGGAAACGGGCGACTTCCTGGTGAGCGGCATGGGCAAGATCCACTTGGACTTCGTGCTGGAGCGCCTGCAGCGGGAGTTCAATATCCAGGCCAGCTACGGTCCACCGCACATTCCCTACCGGGAGACGATCCGGGGACCCGCCAAGGCGCAGGGCAAGTACAAGAAGCAGACGGGCGGGCGCGGCCAATACGGCGATTGCTGGCTTGAACTCAAGCCCAACGGCCACGCGGACGAGTTGGCCTTTCACACCGCCGTCGTGGGCGGCGCCATCCCCAGGAACTTCATCCCCGCCGTGGAAAAGGGCGTGGCGGAGGCCTTGCACAAAGGCATCCTGGCGGGCTTTCCGGTGATCGGAATCGACGCGACGGTGTACGACGGCAGTTATCACGACGTGGACTCCAGCGAGATGGCGTTCAAGATCGCCGGGTCCATGGCCTTCAAGAAGGCCATGGAAGAGGCCCGGCCCGTGCTGCTGGAACCGATCCTGGAACTGGAGATCGTCATCCCGGGCGATTACATGGGCGACGTGATGGGTGACATCAATGCCCGCCGGGGCCGGGTGCTGGGAATGGACAACCGCGGGCGCAAGCAGGTCGTGAAGGCGGAGGTGCCCATGGCGGAATCGCTGACCTATGCCATCGATCTGCGCTCCCTCACCTCGGGGCAGGGCTATTTCACGCAGAGGTTCTCCCGCTACGACGAGGTGCCCGCCCATCAGGCGGACAAGATCGTGAAGGAACGGCACGGCGACGTGAAGGAATAGCGCGCCTGCTGCCCGCCGGAGGACGCGATCCTCCGGCGGGCACATTCACCCGCACGATCCACGTTCCGTCGCAGGGAGCCGCGGGTTGCCTTGACCCAGGATCAGCGCGCGCACTACCGGCAGAGCGGCCCCGCTGGGATTCGCCCGCCGCAG
>JBGPEV010000206.1:0-5851 GCA_041482995.1 bacterium
AGCACCCGGCAGGGATGCGTTCCAACACGGTGGCTCGGATCGGGATCAAGCGGCAGGCCGCGCCGCGGGAAGTCCCCTCTGCCGCGCCGCGCCCCACTACCGCGAACCCGATGGTGAATTCGCTCATGGACATCTCCCAGCCGCTGGTGGCGCCCTCGGGCAATCCCATGCGGGAGATGATCCTCTCCCTCTCCCGGCGGGGACTGTCCCGCTCGGAGATCGAGGTGATCACCGAACAGCCGCGCCACGTGATCGAGGCCGTGCTCACCGCCGGGTAGCGGGAACGACAGACGGGTGCCCATGCGGCGCGCTCAGGGCCGGCTCCGGCCCGCCGCCACCCATTTCTTCTCAAGGTGCCACGAGAATGCGGTTGCCTTGCGCCACTACGCGGCCGCTTGCGGCGGGGTTGTTCATTCGACGCACCGCGCACGGCCCCGCTCCCGTCAGCCCTTGAAGGCGTCGTCCACCAGCACATCGATCAGCCGCGGGCCGGAGCTGATCTGGAGGGCCTCCTGCAGGGCGGACGGCAGGTCTCCCGGCGCGGCAACTTGCCGGGCGGGCACGCCCAACGCCTGCGCCAGCGCCGGAAAATCGATGGGCGGATCGCGGAAGTCCATGCCCAGATAGCGGTCATGGGCGGCAGCCGCCCCCTTCAGCGCGTACACGCGTTCCTTCAGGATGCGGTAGGAGCGGTTGTTGGCGATCACGAAGGTGATGGGCAGCTTCAGGTGCGCGGCGGTCCACAGGGCTTGGATGCTGTACATGGCGCTGCCGTCGCCGATCACTGCCAGCACCGGACGCTGCTTGACCGCCAGTTGCACGCCGATCGCCCCCGCGATCGCCCAGCCGATGCCCCCGCTCGCCAGTCCGTAGAAGCGCTGGCGGTGGGTGATGTCCAGGAAGTTGAGCAGCGTGCGGGTGGACGTCAGGCCCTCCTCCACGACCACCGCGTCCTTGGGCACGGCCTGGGCGATGCACAGCATCAGGTATTCGGGCGCGATGGGCGTATTGCCCGCCAAGCCCTGGGTCTTGGCCTGCAGCGCCCTGCGCTTGACCGTCCAGTTCTTGGTTGTCAGCGCCTGCGCCCGCGCGGCGGCCGCCTGGGCCTGGGCGGAGGAGCGGCGTTGTTTCAGCACGGGCGCCAGGGCGGCCAGGGTCTGCTTCACGTCGGCGTGCAGCGCCTGCACCGCCGGGTAGTTCTTGCCCAGTTCCCAGTCCCGCAGGCCGATCTGGATCACCGGCATCCCGGGCGGGAGCGGCTCCACGGCACTGGGATTGGCCATGCGCAGATTGTCGGAGCCCGCGTCCAGCAGCAGGTCATGGGCTTCCAGCGTGGCGCGCACCTGGCTTTGCACGCGGGTCAATTCGCCCATGAAGAGCGGATGCTCGCTGGGGAACAGCGCCACGTAGGCCACGGTCTGCGTATACACCGGCGCGCCCAGCAGTTCCGCGACCTGGGCCAGTTCGGCAAAGGCGTCCCCCGTGTAAACCTCGTGCCCGGCGACGATCACCGGACGCTCGGCCCGCAGCAGCCGCTCCGCCAGTTCCTCCAGCGCGGCATCCGAGGGCCGCGCGGCGGAGTCGATGCGCGTGCGCGCGCCCACGTCCAACTCCGCGCTGGCCAGAATCACGTCCCGCGGCAGGGAGACGAACACCGGACCCGTGGGCGGTGTGAGCGCCACCTTGGCGGCACGGCGAAAAATGCGCGGCAGGTCCTGCACGCGCGCCACCTCGGTCGCCCACTTGGTGACCGGCGCGGCCATCTTGACCAGGTCGTCGTAGAGCATGGGCTCGGTGAGGGACAGCCCGTGCTCCTGCTGCCCGGCGGTCACGAGCACGGGCGACCCGAAGAACTTGGCGTTGAAGATGGCGCCGATGGCGTTGCCCAGCCCGGCGGCCACGTGCAGGTTCACAGCGGAAAGCTTGCCCGAGGCCCGCGTGTAGCCGTCCGCCATGCCCATGGCGATCGCCTCCTGCAGGCCCAGCACGTACTTCAGCTCCGGATTGTCCGCCAGCGCGTCCATGAGCGGCAGTTCGGTCGTGCCCGGATTGCCGAAGATGTACTCGATGCCCTCGTCCTTCAGAATCTCCATCAGCGCGGCGCGGCCGGACATCTCTTTCATGCGGGGGCTCCTGGGCAAAACGGCAAGTGCCGAACCGCAACGACCTGTCGGCACTTCGGGGGGATACCGGACCTGCTACCTACCAACTGCATTGCTGAATCACAACGGGCACAACGGACAACGCGAGGAAAAGAACATCGCCAAGGTTGCAGTTACGACCGATTCAATAGGGGACGCGTCACTTGAGACCACCCAGGGAGTCGGGAATGCAACCGACTGCGCGGACAAACCGGGCGGAGGCGAAGGGGACAGATGCCCTGCGCCGCTATCCGGGTTGATCTCGGACATCCGCGCTTCCCCATGCCGTTCGACGTTCCGCCTCAACAGATTAATTGACATTAGGCTCAGATCATGTATATTGGTAATTGCGGTCTTTGCCCATGGTTAGTCAATTGAACATAAACAGAAAAATTAACTCCGATAGCGAGAGAAGCGATCTACTGCGTCCAATAGGTCGCTCCGATCTGCGCGTTTGTCAGTTAGGCTTTGCTCCGCCATTATCTGCGCGTAAACTGCTGTTGGAGCACCAGATCGGGCAAAAACGCGGATCGTGGGAAAAAGCCCAGCGGGGGCGCGCAGGTCGCGGGAGGGAAGCCGTGAGGATGCGCTGCGCCACGCTCGCAAGTGACGCCGTGTTGTCAGGGCGCCGCCACCCAGTCGGAAACTGCGGCCAATTCTCTGTTGCCGCACAAGATCGGGCAGAAACGCGGATCGTGGGAAAAACGGGATGCCCCACTGCGGCGGGGCATTGCCAAGTCCCCTGCTGAATAGGATAAGGGCTCTGGAACGGGGCAACCCGGATGATCCTCATGTTTCACTGGGCGGGAGGGCGTGATGCGGATACTCGGCTTTTGGGTGCTGCTGGGACTGGTGGCGGGGTCTTCCGCCTGGGCGGAGAACTTCACGGCCGTTCTCTATGGGCAGGGCTCCCCTCGTGACAAGGGGCTGTTCACGCAGACCCAGACCGAGCAGCGCACGGGCGACACGCTCACGTCGATCCGCCGGGTGTTCGTCACACCCGAGGGTCAGGAGGCGGCGGTGGAGGAGGTCACGTTCGAGGGCGGGCGCATCCAGACCTTCCGGCTCGAGCAGAAGCAAACCCAGGAACAGGGCCGCATGGAGGTGAGCGGCGGCCGGTTGCTGTTCAGCTACACGGCCGGAGGCAAGACCAGCACCGACAGCGAGTCCGCCGCGCCGGACCTGGTGGTCGCTCCCACCGTCGTGCCCTATCTGCGGGCCCGCTGGGAGGCCCTGCTGCAGGGGCAAACCATCAAGGTGCGGCTGGCAGTGTTGGAGCGCAAGGAAACCGTGGGTTTCCAATTCACCAAGATCGGCGAGGCGGCCCCCGGCGGGAAGCAGGTCGTGGTGGTGCAGATGAAGCCCTCCAGCTTCATCATCGCGGCCCTGGTCAAGCCGATCCGCATGACCTTCGACAAGGAGTCGGGCCGGCTGATCGAATACTCTGGGCGCACGGTGCCCATGCGCCAGGTGGACGGCAAGTGGGAGCCGCTGGACGTGGACGTCGTCTACACCTATTGAGGGCGCGCGGCGCCGGGGCGGCTCTATAGGCTCATCAGCACCACCGCCAGTGCGGCGGCGGCCATGGCGGCGTAGCCGAAGCGGCCGGGGCGCTCGCCGAACAGCACCACGCCCGTGAGGCTGACCAGGGCGATGATGCCGGCGTCGCGCACGGGAAAGGTGACCACGCCGGGCACTTCCCGCAGCGCCAGCAACAGGAAGGCATTGCCCGCGACATTGGCGGCGCCGAAGAGCACCCCCCGCCCCAGGTCCCCCGCACGGATGGGCGGGCGGCGCAGCGCCACCACGCCCCACGTGAGGACGGCGGCGGAAATGAAGATCACGGCCAGGAACGGGGCGCGCTGGGCGGGGTCTCCCAGTTCCGTGAACACCTTGAGCAGCACGCCGTTAGCGCCGGAGGAGGCCCAGAGCCCCAGCAGCCAGAGCAGCCCTGTCCTGTCGATGGGCCGCAGCCCCGTGCCGCTGGCGCGCAGCAGCAGCGCTACGGCGGCCAGCGCCAGGACGATACCCGCCGTCTGCGGCGCGGTGAGGTGTTCCCTGAACACCAGCACCGAGACGGCGGCCGGCCACACCACCGCCAGGCGCATGGCCGTGGTGGAAACGCCCAGACCGGCCAGGGGAATGGCGATCATCCAGAGCAGCAGCGCGAGCGCATAGCTGATGCCCGCGGCGACTCCCAGCGCCCCCGTGAGCGGAGCCACGGCGGGCGAGGCGCTCCACCAGGCCAGTGCACCGGAGAGCGCCCCCGCGACCAGGTAGTTCCAGGCCATCATCATCAGGCGGTCCTGGTAGCGGGCCTCGCCCCAGCGGGCGACGATGGCCAGCAACCACATGGTGCCGATGGAAAGTGCAAGCCAGATCATCGCCGGGCCAGGGAGGCGGGGGGCGCCTCCCGCTCCGGTCGGCGCGGGACGTCGACGCTCGGTCTGGCGGCGCCGCCGGGGGTAACGGTTCCCTTTCCGTTCCTCCCGCGTTTCACGACATGGGACGATGGGGAGCAGTGGGGCACGGATCCGATCCGGGCGGGTTTTCGGCACCGCGATTGGTAGATCGGATGGGATTTCAGTATAAAGGCGAGTATTCCGCAATCGGCCCGACGCCGTCTCCCCCGGGGAATCCCGCCACCCACACAGCATGGACCGCCATGGCTGCCGGATACGAGGAATCGATTGACATCCCCGCGGTGGAAGGCCCCGACCCGCTGCTGGCGGGAATGCGCGCGGAGATCGCCAAGTGGGCGGCCTTTTGGGGTACCCGGGAGCAGGAGGATCGCGCCGCGGAGCATCCCCAAGCCGCCGACGAAGAGGGGCAGGCGCTCTCTTTCCTCAACGCGTTTCTCTCGCCCCGCGTGGAGCAACTGGCCAAGGCCGGCGGGGAAGAGCAGTTGCTGACGCTGCAGTTGATGGTGCCTTTCGATACCCCCGGCGGGTTGCAGGATTTCCTGCTCCACTTCTTCCAGACCGCACCGACCGTGCTGGAGGGCGCGCTCACTTATGAGGAGCGCGATCCCTTCGAGCGGGACGTGTTCCTGCTCTACGACCTGTACCGGGTCAAGAAGACCCTGGAGGTGGTCGAGGCCCTGCAACGGGCGCGCAAGTCCCCCGCGACCGCCTTCCCCTCGTTGCTGGACGAGGCAAAAATCGCCCAGGTGCTGACCGGCCTGACGGAGGTGCTGGGCGTGCTCTACGGTCAGTGCCTGCCGGAAGACCTGGTGCAGACGCTGATTCCCAAGCTCTCGCCCGAGATGATGAGCGGCGGCGCCGTGCTGGAGCGCCGAGAAAAGGGACTGCTCTACACGTTCCCGCAGATCCTGCAGAGCTACCGGTACCGCAACTTCTTCTTCATGCTGTTCTTCCGCGAGGGGTTCCGGGCCAAGTTGCAGGGGCAGGAGCGGGAATTCCGCTACACCTACGCGCGCTTCCAACTGCTTCGCCACGAATACCTGATGCACTGGCTGACGGTGCGGCTGAAGAACGACGCCCGCAAGTACGAGATCTACCAGCACTACCAGGTGCGGGGGAAATCCCTGCTGGGCTGGCTGGCCGAGTCCCCGGACCAGGAAGCGCGGATTCTGAAGCTGGTGCCGGCCCGGTATTTCAACGACCTGACAAGCCGCATCAACGAGCGGATGCCCGCCGCGCTCTCCGCCGGGCCGGTGCCCCAGAGCGAGGCGTTCGGCTTCTACTACG
>JBGPEV010000207.1:0-5850 GCA_041482995.1 bacterium
CTTCCTGGCACGGCCCGCACCGGTCTGCCTTGACCCGCCCGATCCCGGCTGACTATGGTAAGGGCGCGCGGCGCCGCCGGGTGCCGTGCCGATTGGCGCATGGCAGCACCGCGGACGGCGCGGCCGTTCATCCGGCGCCGGGCGATCACCATCCATTCAACGGGGACGAGTCCATTCATGAAGCCGAATCGCGTCAAGCAAATGCTGCGGGAAGGCAAAGCCACCTGCGGTTCCTGGGTCAGTCTCTGCAGCCCCATGGGCGCCGAGGTGATGGGTCTGCTGGGGTTCGACTGGCTGCTCATCGATATGGAACATGGCGCCGGGGACTATCAGACCCTGGTGCACCAGCTTCAGGCGATCGGCTGCGCGGGGGATTCCGAATCCATCGTGCGCGTGCAATGGAACGACCCCGTGGTCTTGAAACGGGTGCTGGACGCGGGCGCCCGGGGCGTGATGGTGCCCGGCATCAAGACCGTGGAGGAGGCCAGGCGCGCCATCGCGGCCATCAAGTATCCGCCGCAAGGGTTCCGCGGCATCGCCTCGGTGCGCGGCGGCAAGTTCGGGCTGGATACCGGCTATCTGAAGGAGTCCAACGAGCAGATCGCCATGTTCCTGCAGATCGAAACCAAGGAGGCGGTGCGGAACATCGAGGCCATCCTCGCGCTTCCGGGCATCGATGTGTGCTTCATCGGCCCCAACGATCTCGCCGCGGACCTGGGGCATACGGGGGACATGGGCCATGCGGAGGTGGTCGCCGCCATCAAGCAGGTGGAGGACGCGGCCAACGCCAAGGGCATCCCGCTGGGCACCGTCTCCCGCGGGTGGGAGTTCGCCAAACCGCTCTTTGACAAGGGCTACAAGGCCGTCTCCATCCTGAGCGACCTGCACTTCATGCTCAACGGGGCCAAGGGCGCACTGGAGCAGTTCCGCGCCCACCCCAGCGGCAAGCGCTGATCCGTGCCGGAGCCCTGGCTGCTCGCCGGGGCCGGCGCCTTCGGCTGGCTCTGGGGCAGCTTCCTGAATACGCTGGTGGACCGCACGCCGCGGCGGGACGGCACGGGCGCGCCCCCGGGCTGGTTCGCCCCGCCGCGCTCCCTCTGCCTTTCCTGCGGATCGCCGGTCGCCTGGTTCGACAACCTTCCCATCGTCTCCTATCTGGCGTTGCGGGGCCGCTGCCGCGCGTGCCGTGCCCCCATCGGCGCGCGCACGTTGGCCGTGGAGGTGGCCACGCCACTCGCATTCACGGTAGCGGCCTGGCTGCTCATGACCCGCGGGACAGCGCCGTCCATGGCGGTGTGGACTTTCACCACGCTCAGCTGGGGCCTAGTGGCCGTCCCAACAGCGATGGAGAGACGCAGGATGGGATGGGTCTTGATTGCCGGTGTCGCGCTGTTGGGGATTGGCTTCGGATTGGACTGACCAAAACACCGGCGGTGGAGTTGATCCGACGGCTGGAACTTGACTTCCCAGGCGAGGTGTCTGATATTACGAACATCGGCGGGCGGGCAAAGAATGTCCAAGGATGGATATCTCATGAACCGCCGGATTCTGATCTATTCCACGCTGTCTGGTGTTGAGCCGTACACAGAGTGGTTCCTTCGACGGAAGCACCGTGAAGTTCGAGCTCGAATTCGCACCCGACTGGTCCGTGCTCAGTTGGGTTTGCTCGGGGATTACAAAGCGCTGGGAGGGGGCCTCTACGAGCTCCGCATGGATGCATTAGGAGGCGTGCGAGTCTACTTCGCCATGCCGTCGGCAAGTGAGATGCTCGTCCTGTGCGGCGGAACCAAAGGCTCCCAAGTCCGGGACATTTCCAAAGCAAGATCGTATTGGCGCGACTATGCCCAACGCTACAAGACCTCTACCCCACCCACCCCTGCGGACACATCGGGATGAGGTCCGTGCGGCAATGGGCGATCCCCGTGAAGCCGCTGCCTACCTCACTGCCGCAGCGGAGGACGAGGATCCCCGCGTGTTTCTGATTGCGCTCGGGGATGTCATTGCGGCCCGTGGCGGGGTTTCGGCAATTGCGCGAAAGGCAGGATTGAACCGGGGTAACTTGCACCGGATGTTGAGCGGCGGCGGATTTCCCCGTTTGGACAACCTGGCCCGGCTTCTGGCCGCCACGGGCTTGCGCATCAACTTGGTTCCCCTGCCGGTGTCGCCGGCGAAAAAACGCGTCGTTGCCGCCGGCCGCCGCGCGATACCGCGCCTGCTGGTTTCCACCCGAGGCAAGCCCGAAGGCCCATAGCCGGAAGTCCCGACAGTGACCGCCGCCCAACGTGCATCGCAGGCCCCTCCCCGCGTTTTGCTGATTCAGTTGCGCCGCATCGGCGACGTGCTGATGACCACCCCTGCCGTACGGGCGCTGCGGGAGGCCTGGCCCGCTGCGCACCTGACCTACCTCACCGAGCCGCCCGCCCACCTGGTGTTTCAGAACAGCCCGCGCGTCGATGCGGTCCGGCTCCATTCCCGCCGGTCCGGGTTATGGGATCATCTGCGCCTGATGCGGGACCTGCACCGGGAGCGTTTCGACGTCACCGTCGATTTCTTCTCCAATCCCCGCTCGGCGCAGTTGGCCTGGGCCACCGGCGCGCCCCGCCGGATCGGCTTCGACTTCCCGGGGCGGCGCTGGGCCTATACCGAGCGCATCGGCACGGCCCAGGGCCGCCGCTACGCCGCGGAGCACAAGGCCGCGCTGCTGGAGCCCCTGGGGATCAAGGTCGGTTCCCCGCTGCCGGAGGTGTTTCTGGGGGCGGCTGAGCGGGACTACGCGGCCCGCCAGATCGCCGGATTGGGCGTCAGGGAAGGCGAACTGTTGGTGGCGGTCTGCCCCGTCTCCCGCCAGCCCTACAAGGTGTGGCCCGCCCAGCACTTTGCGCGCATCGCGGACGTGCTGATCGAGCGCTATGGCGCCAAGGTGCTGCTGTTCTGGGGTCCCGGCGAGGAACCCTTCGTGAACGCCGTGCGGGCGGAGATGACCTGCCACGCGCTGCCCGACTACCCCGTGCCGGATCTCCTGCAAATGGCGGCGCTGCTGGAGCGCTGCCACCTCTATGTGGGCAATGACAACGGCCCGCGGCACTTCGCCATTGCCGTGGGAACGCCCACCGTGGCAGTATTCGGAAAGCCGTTTCCCGAGAACTGGACACCGCCCGGCCAGCCGCTGCATCAGGCCGTGGCCTACGATCCGGGCTGCAAGGCTCACTGCACCTATCCCCGCTGCCCACACCTCAACTGCATCAATGCCGTGCCCTATGTGGCGGTGGAGCAGGCGGTGGAAGCGCTTCTGGAGCACGTGTTGCGCGATGGACGACCTGCTCGACGTTGACCGCCTGCTGCGGCTGCACGAAAGCTCGGTGGAGCGCTGGCACACCACGGACATCGTCCACGACGAGCGCGAGGCGCTCTGGAAGCTGATCCTGCTCAACCACGGGCACAACTTCCGGCTCTGGCACGAGGAAGACAAGGCGCGGGAGAGCGGGGCCAAGGATACGGCCATCGCCACCGTCAAACGCACCATCGACAAGTTCAACCAGCAGCGCAACGACGCGGTGGAGCGCATCGACGAATTTCTCGTGGGCGCCCTGGCCGAAGCGGGCGTCGCCGCGCCGCCCGATGCGCCGATGAATACGGAAACTCCCGGCAGCGTGGTGGACCGGCTCTCCATCCTTTCCCTCAAGGTTTTTCACATGCGGGAGGAGGCGCAACGGAAAGACGCGGATGCCCCGCACCGGCGCAAGGCGGCGGAGCGGCTCGCCATCCTGGAGCAACAGCGTGTGGACCTCGCCACCGCGTTGCGCGCCCTGCTGGATGACTTGGCTCACGGCCGCAAGCGCCTGAAGGTCTACCGCCAGATGAAAATGTACAACGATCCCACGCTGAACCCGGTGCTCTATCGTTCCAGTGCCGACTCGGCCTGAGCCGGTGCCGCGGCGCGGCCTCTCGGAGACGTGCCTAACTCCCTGACCGGATTGACTCTCTAAAATACGTTGAACTTTGACAGATATACCTGCCGGCCGTAGACTGAAGGACCCGGTCGGCGTTAGACTGGACTGAGGATTCCGGTACCTGAACGCGCGACCGGACAACAACGGTTGGAACCGTACCCCATTTAGCCAAGAGTCTGTCATGGCAGCGACCAGCGACGATCTGACCCTCTCCCGCACGGCGGAAGGCGGCTCCGACCCCGGGGTGAACGCGGGAACCCCCGCGCCGGACTACGCGAAATCCCATTTGACTCCCGAGGGATTGCTGGAACGGCGCCGCAGCGGACAGACCATCTACGTCTTCGACCTGCGGGACGCAGAGGCCTTCAACCAGGATCATCTGCCAGGCGCCCATAGCCTGCCGTTCGAGCACCTGGAGGCGAACCTGCACCGCCTCCCGTTCTCGGGCGATTTGCTGCTCTACGATGGCGGCGAGGGTCTGACGCCTCAGGCGGCCGCCCTGCTGTTCGACAACGGCTTCGCCGACTTCTGGTACGTGGAAGACGGCTATGCGGCCCTCAAGCAAGCGCTGCTGGACTCGCCCAACGAGGTCAATTATAAGGCGCTCAACTCGGCGGAACGGGCCGCCAAGGTGGATGAGGTGCTGGACGGCAAGGTGCGCGAATTCCTGGCCCGCGATGGCGGCGGGCTTGAGGTGATGGGCATCGAGGACGACCGCGTCGTCGTCTCCTATCAGGGCGCCTGCGGCTCGTGCTCCAGTTCCACCGCCGGCACGTTGCGATTCATCCAGAACGTGCTCACCGTTTCGCTCAACCACGAAATCGAAGTGGTGCCGGTCGAAACTTGATCGCAGTCTCCTCGATCGGCAGCCTGGATGGAGGGCGGGAAACGGGGGCAGGCCGGTTCCTGCGCGGCCCCCCAAGGCCGCGCTCTGGCCTGGACCTCCGGCTGAATTGAGAAACCCATGAACGCCGACAATCAGCCCCGCTCCGCGAATCCCGCCGCTCCGGGCGAATCGGTCCGGCCGGCGCGCAGCTACCGCATCACGTTCCAGCCCGTGGGGAAGACCATCGAAGTGGGTGTGCCCGATCCGCTCGGTCACCACGAGGGCCAGCCCGGCTCGATCCTCGATTGGGCCGACAAGCACGACATTCCCATCGATCACGCCTGCGGCGGATTCGCCGCCTGCTCCACCTGCCACGTCATCGTGCGCAAGGGTCGGGAGTCCTGCAACGACACCTCCGAGGACGAGGACGACATGCTGGACGAAGCGGCGGGTGTCACGCTGCAGTCGCGCCTCGCCTGCCAGTGCCTCCCCGACGGCAGCCAGGACATCGAAGTGGAAATCCCCAGTTGGAACCGCAACGAGGCGAAGGAAGGCCACCGCTAGCCACGCGGCGGCGGCACCCTAGCCCCCTCGGCCTTCCCGGCGCCGGGCGGGGCCATCGCCTGCCCGGCGTTCTGCGCCGGGGCTTGTCTTCAGACTTTCCTGCCCGTTGTCTGCGTTGCGCTTTCTTCAACTTCTCATGCCCGGCTGATTCATTCCCAACCGGCGGCTGAAAGAGAGGAGCCGCGACCTTCCACCACACCAACCAACCCCCGGGAGGCATGGGGACGGAAGACCCGCCCAACCGCTACCGCACGATCCGGCTTCCCGATCCGCTCCCCGTCCCCGCAGCCGCCACGGAACAGCAGCAGCGCACCGTCGCCCCCTAACGGCGCTGGCCGGGCGGCGGGGAGCCGGGGTTCGTGGCGCCCCGGGTCTCCGGGCGCGCCACCACGCCGGGCCCGGACAGCAGGCGCTGCTCGGCGCTCACCCGCACGTTGACCATGAACAGGTTGCGGCGCAAGTCGGCCGGGGGATTGTTGTTCAGGTCCGCCGCCGGTCCGCCGGTCATGA
>JBGPEV010000208.1:0-5846 GCA_041482995.1 bacterium
CCGTGTCAGCCCTGCGCGCCGATTAATTGAGCGTGTAGGACATTGCGACCGTGCCGTCGTCGTTGCGCGCCTCGTACTTGCTCCCGACGCGCACCTGGGTCAGGCAGCTTTCCGGCGCGGCCGGGGACTTCCAGGCGATGCACAGTTTCCCCCCGTCGATCCTCCACGTGCCGTCATCGATCTGGGCGGAGCCGGTCATTTCCCGCGACACGGTCTTGTCGCCAAAGAAGGTCATGCTGCCCTTGTCGAATTGCACCTGGGCCCCATTGCCGAACGTGGACTGCAGATCCGCGTCGGCCACTGGAACCGGCTGGCCGCCCGAGCAAGCGGCCAATGCCACGGCCGCCACGACCCCACACCAGCTTGAGACTTTCATGCGAACTCCCCCTTTGAAAATGAACCGGAACCTTCCTCCGGGACGATACGAGGATCCCCGGGGCACCATACCCGTCCTGCAGGGGCCGGATCAAGGGACCCGGCGTAAAAGGCCGGGGCGCCCACAAAGTCGATCCAGTCCCTCGCGGGCGAGTGGGTAGTGGCAGGCGTCCCCGCCTGCTTCCTCGCGCTGGGCCGGCCGGGAGGCCCACGGCCACCTTTGCTGGCCGGGCAGGCGGACATTGTGGGAGCCCGGCGCAATAGGCCAAGGTCGAGGCCTGCCGGGCCTCGGAAGCGCCCAGGGGTGGGCCGCGTCCAACGGTTCGCAGCGGCGCTCCTGCGCCTTCCAGCGCCGCATGTTCCCCATCCGGCCAGCACGGAGGGGGCGTCCGGCCACGCGCGCGCCCGCGGACTACCTGGCGATCGGCACCCCGAGCCATGCCGATTGGCAGCACTCTCCGGAGGCGGGCAAGATTCAGCGCGCCCGGGATCTGCGCGGGCAGGGTTTTGCCGTGGCCGTGGTGTCCGAGGAGCACTGGGTGGGCGCCTTGGGAGCGCCGCACCATGCCCCAATACGGAGGGTGAACACCCCTCCTCATGAAGGTGGGGAGGGCTAAGCAAGCGCCCGCGGATCAGCCGGGTTGGTACACCAGCTTCATCTCCTTCTCGGCCCACTGCATGGCGGCGTCGGAACCTTCCTGCACCGAGCGCGCCAGCATGTCGACGATCACGTACTTGGCCTGCACCTCCACCGAGGCGCGATTGAACACGCCCTTGTAGCCCATGTTGCGGCCGTACTTGGTCAGATCCTTGTAGGGCTCCATGATGGGATCCTGCTTCCACATGGGATGGCTGTCCCATTCGGGGGCGATTCCCTGCGCGAAGCCCTTGCCCGCCGTGAACATCCGCTCGTATTGCGGCTTCTGACCGAGGAACGTCAGACATTCCTTGGCCAGCTTGAGGTTCTTGGAATAGACCGGAACGTGGTGATTGTATTCCTGGATCAACTCGAATCGCCCGGCCGGTCCGGCTGGGGCCACCGTGTGGCGGATGTTTTCGGCCAGCTTGTCGTTCTTGTCGGCACGGGCTTTCACATAGATGCTGGCCGCGTTGAGGACGATCGAGACCGTCTCGCCCAGGAAGGCCTGGTTATTGCTGGAATCGTTCCAGGCCATCCCGCCCGGATCGCAGGCGTCGTTCCAGAACTGGCGGAACCATTCCAGCGCCGTCTTGGTTTCCTTGCTGTTGACGATCACCTTGCCCTTCTCGTCCACCTCGGCCCCGCCGAAGGACCAGACGATCGGATAGTTGCCGAAGGCGCCATCGCCAATGGTGTGCCCCAGGCACCAGCCGACCGGGAAGCCGGCCTTCTTCATGATCGTCCCGACCTTGAGCAGGTCGTCATAGGTATCCGGCAGCTTGGTGACCCCGGCCTTCGTCAGCATCTCCATGTTGTACGTCATGGCGCTGCCGACGTTGTAATAGGGCACGCCCCGGTAGACGCCCTTCACATCGGCGGCGTCGCGGTTGAACTTGTGGATCTTGGCCCCGCCCACGGCCTTCACCACGTCGCCCACGTCCGCGAAGGAATCCCCGAACAGCCAACCTTGGTTCCATTGCAGCAGGATCACGTCGGGACCGGTCTTCGCCTCCACGGCCGCGATGGCGCGGGGCAGCACGTCATTCAGGTTGATGAATTCCAACTTCACCGTCACCTTGTGCGTCTTGCCGAATTCCTCGGCCATCGCCTTCAACTGCGCGTCGATCGCCGGCACGAAATTGCTCAGTTGCAGCACGTGCACGGTGGCCCCTTGCGCGAAGGCGGGGGCCTTGCCGGCGAACAGGCCCAGGCCCGTCCCTGCGGCGACAGCGGTGCCGGCGCCGGCGGCCTTGATGAACTGGCGCCGGGAGACGGCCGTGTCTTATGATTCCTTTCTGTCCATGGTTCCCCTCACGGTGGAATGTGGCGCGGCACCAGGCGGTCCCGCGTGGCGGATAGATTCCCGGCGTTCCTCCCGGCCGGCGTGCAGCGGGCGCTGCCTGGCGGGGTCTGTCGTGTGGAGTGCTGTGTGCCCGCAAGTGGATGGGTGGTGCGCCGGATGGCTGGCGGCGCGCAACGCCCGGACTGCGGCGGCTTGGCGCAGAGGTCCCACCGCGTATCCCAGCCGGGGCCGGGTGTCAACGGCGCGCCGCACAGCCGCGGCGTTCCCGAGGCACCGCCGGCGCGAAGGAAGCGTATCTCAACCGGGCGAACCGGCGGGGACCGTGTTGGGACCTTCCGGCATCCGGCGCCGAAAGCCTTGCGGCGCCAGATCGGAGCGCCGCGCGAAGCGTCGCAAGCCGGGTGTGACTACTCCGCATCGTGGAAGACGATGCCCAGGGTGTCCCGCGTGCCGGACGTGACCGTGCTCACGCCATGGCGCAACTGGGCGCGCAGCCAGCCGCGCGTGCCGCGCACGGGGCGGTGCAGGGAAGGGAAGAGCAGGAACTGGCCCTGCCGGGGCGCCAGCGCCGTGCCGCGGGACTGCTGGCGGGGCCGCTGCTCCACCAGCAGGAATTCGCCGCCTTCGTAGTCCGCTCCCGGGCGGCCCAGGAAGCCGGTCGCCTGCAGGGGGAAGCACACCGCGCCATAGCGATCCTGGTGCAGGCAGTTGTAGTCCCCCGCCTCGTAGTGCAGCAGCAATGGCGTGGGGCGGGTCTGGCCGTGGGCGGCGCAATCGGCCAGGAAGTCGGACAACGCAGCGGGAAAGCGCTCCGGCAGCCCCAGCCGCTCCGCCCAGCGCGTCGCGACCGGCGCCAGCCGGGTATAGAGGTGCGTGCGCAGCGCCTGCACGAGGGGCGGCAAGGGGTGAGCAAAATAGCCGTAGCGCCCACGCCCGAAGCGGTAGCGCGCCATGTCGATGCGGCTGCGGAAGGCCGCGGCGTCGCCCTCCAGCGCCCGGAGCGCGGCACACTCCCCGGCGGTCAGCAGCGGCGCCGTCAACGCGTGGCCCTGCTCCTCCAGCGCGGCCTCCAGTGCCGCCCAGTCCAGCGCGGCGATGCGTGCGGCGACCGTCGTGTCGATGTCCATGGGCGCAGATCAGCACGGGTCCGCCCGAGCGGCAACCCGATTGTTGCGGTCACCGCCGGGGGTCGCCAACGCCAGTCTCCTATCGTAGGCTCTCCCCATGAGCGTGTTCTGCTTCGACTTTGACGGGGTGGTGTGCGACAGCGCGCCGGAGACCGCGCTTTCGGCGTGGCACGCCTGCCGCGCGCTGTGGCCGGAGCTGCCCGAAGACCTGCCGCCGCCGCTGCAACAGCGCTTCTGCCGGTTGCGACCGGTGCTGCACACGGGTTTCGAGGCCATCCCGCTGATGCGGCTGATTGCCCTGGGGGAGGCCACGGACGAGCAGTTCTTCGCGGATTTCCCCGCGCTGCGCGACGCGTGGATGCAGGCCAACGGCCTGGGGGCGCAGGATCTGCTGCGGCGCTTCGGCGCCCAGCGCGACCGGATGATCGCCCTGGATGCGAGCCGTTGGCTGGCGCTCAATCCTTTCTATGAGGGCATGGGCGCCTTGTTGTCGTCCGCCGCCGGGCGCCACGCGGTGTTTATCGTCACGACCAAGCAGGAGCGCTTTGCCGCATTGCTGTTGGGCCACCACGGTGTCACCCTGCCGCCCGAGCGCGTGTTCGGGCTGGAGCGCAACCAGCCCAAGCCCGCCATCCTGCGCGCCCTGCTCACGCGGCCGGACTTGGCGGGCCGGACGTGTCACTTCGTGGAAGACCGCATCGAGACCCTGCGCGAAGTGATCGCCGATGGGTTGCTCAACCCCGTGCGGCTCTATCTGGCGGACTGGGGCTACAATACTCCGGTGCAGCGCCGGGAGGCGGCCCATGAGCGGCGCATCGAGGTGGTGACGCGCGAGCGCCTGGGGCAGGTTTGCGCGGACTAATGGACGGTAACAGCCGATGCGGTGGTATTTGCGGGAGGCTTCGCCTCTCGCGCTCCCAAGCAGGGGGCGATCCGCCTGCACCCTGATTGAATTGCCAAGCCGCTCCCGGACCGGTTTGGAATCGAATCGGGGTCAGGGGCCCTCGGCCGCTGCGCCGAAGGCGCCAGAAGAGCTGGGGGTGTGGGGCGGAGCCCCGCCAAATGGCTGCCGGCCCCCGTGGGTGATCGATGCAGGGCGCCCACAAAGTCATCACTTTTTGCTTGAATACGATCGGTGGAGCGGGCGTCCGAGGCTGTGAAAAAATCCCTTCACCGAAAAATGGGCACGAATCGTTTCAGTGATTTGCGCATGCCGTTTGGGGTGAATGTGGGGTGAGGTTTGATCTGGCACCGCGGTCCGCTCGGACACGTCGGACGGTTCCGAAACAATACCAATGGATTAGATGGAGTCCTTGCCTGCGCGGCAGATTGGCACTAGATGCGCTCAGAATAGGCTTTCCGAGCCGATGCGCACTTGGAATGGCACTACATTGGCGGGTCGTGGTCGGAATAAGCAGACGTGGAATCAAAGGTTTGCGTATTATCTGATGAAAGTGAGCGTCCAAGTTAAACGTTTAAACTCGGACCTTGCGTCCCATCCTACGTCCAAGTTTGCAAGCTCATGACTTCATTGATGGAAGCACCATTTTCTACATAAGTTGCACTTGGCAAACTTGGACCCCACCTTTCCTGACAGATCAGCGCCCATTCGCGGCGTCGGGCGGAAGGAAGCGGGCGATCAGCTCCGCGAGTTTAGCCTTCGATATCTCCGGCGACTTGCCCTGGCTCTTGTGAGCGAAGTAGTTGGACAGGTTCGAGAGGTCCCGCTTGTGAATCGACGGCGTCTGCGCCTCCCCCCAAGCAGTGACTGCAAGCTTCGCTGCATCGGCCGCTGCCTTGATGACGTGCAGCAAGCGCTTGACCTGCAGGTCATCGATCCCGACAGTTTCCTTGTGATCTGTGGCGGGCGATGGAGCGAGTCGGCGCGGTGGCTGTGGCGGCGCAGGCGGGCAAGCTTGCCCCGGCCATGTCTGCGCGCACCATATCGTAGAGAGGGCGGCGCCCGCCTGCAGAAGCACAAGCGCGGCAATCTCCAATCCGATGACCGTCCATACCCACCACGTCAGAGCTTGGGGCTGAGCCAATAGGTCGCGGCGCTGGAGTTCAGCATCGCGAGCCTCGGTTCGCGCAGTAGCCAAGAGATTGAAGTAGCCGATGGCGCCTTGCTCGCGGATGGACTGATAGCGCTTCACCTCACCGCGCTTCGCGCCCAAGTCTTGATCGAGTGCATGGATCTGCGCGGAATGGCTTGCGGCGGCCTGCCATTGCTTGAGAAGGGGTTCGGAAACGCGCAGCACGGGTCCAGTCAACAGCACCGCTGACGTGAGGAAGGCAACCGTGCCCCACGCACCGGCCCGCGTTTTCGTCGGTGCTTGCGCGGTGGCCCACCACAAAGCGGCCGCAAGAACGGAGAGAACGACGGGCACGGCCCAGCCGATGC
>JBGPEV010000209.1:0-5805 GCA_041482995.1 bacterium
CCAGGCCCACTTCCCCCTGTTCCAGCAAGATCAGCAGCGCGGTGGCGGTGGCGACGGGCTTGGTGACCGAGGCGATGTCGAACAGGGTGCCCAGGCCCATGGGCTGGGCTTCCGGGCCTACCTCGAGCTGGCCCCATGCCTCGTGCAGCAGCAGCGTATCGCCCCGGGCCACCAGGAGCTCCGCGCCCGGAAACAGCTTGCGGCGCAGGGCCGCCTCGATCAGGCCCCCGAGTTCCTGCCGCCGGTTGCGGGCGAAATTGACGATGGGAATGCCGGACACGGGAATGCCAATCCGTTGGCGGGGTAGGAAAGGGTTCGCTCTGGAGTGCCGCGGCACCCGTGCGCCCTCGCGCTTCAGCCGGAGCGGCCCCCTCCGGCATGCTCCAGCGGACCCGGGTTGCGGCCGGGGCCAAATCCAGATTTCCAATAGAGAATCAGGCATTTTGCCCCAAAGTCAAGCCACGCCGGCCCGCACGGGCAATCCGCCGGCAATTGGTGTAAGTTGACAGGGGGCACGGGACGGCAGTGCGCATCCACTTTGCTTTGTGGCGGACATTTCCCCGGTGGTTACGCTTCCACGGCGCCGCCGGGACGGTGGGCGGTCTTTGGACCCCGGGGGAGCGGACTCCCGCTCCCGCGATTGCCAAGAGAACGGTGCGGGCGATGGCAGAACAAGCGGCGGATACCCAGAACGCGGCAGCGCAAGGCGCGCCGGCGGTCCGCCACTCCGACATTCTGCAGACGCTGATCGACATCAGCCGCATCATCACCACGTCCCACGACCTGGACGAGACGCTGCGCCATACGGTGGACTTGATCGCCACCCGCATGGCCGTGGACGTGTGCTCGATCTACATCCACAACGCCGAAACCAATCAGCTCGTGCTGCAGGCCACGCACGGCCTCGCGCCCTCGGCCGTCGGCCAGGTGCGCATGCCCGTGAGCGAGGGCCTGATCGGCCTGGTGCTGGAGCGCCAGGCGCCGGTCAACGTGCGGGACGTGAGCAAGCACCCCCGCTTCAAGTTCTTCCCGGGCATCGCGGAGGAAGCCCTGTCGTCCCTGATGGGCGTGCCGTTGATCGAATACCGCCGGCCGCTGGGCGTGCTGGTGATCCAGAACCAGGAAAACCGCCTGTTCTCCCCCGAGGAGGAGAACATGCTGGTGACGATCGCCTCGCAAATCTCCGGGCTGGTTTCCAAGGCGCTGCTGGTGGATCGCATCCAGCAGGAGGCGCGTCAGCCCACACCGGCCGCGCGGCAGGGGCAGTCGTTCCAGATCGACGGCATCCCCGTGGCTCCGGGCCTGGCCAAGGACAAGCTGGTGATCCTCACCCACCGCGGGGTGGAGGAGCCGGATTATTCGCCCCAGCAGTCCCCGGCCGACGAGAAGGCCGCGCTGCAACGGGCGATCCAGCAATCGGAGCAGGAGATCCTGGAGTTGATCCACGAACTCTCCCTGCGGGTGAGCGAGCAGGAGGCGGCGATCTTTCACGCGCACCTGCTGTTCCTGGAGGACCGCACCTTCCTCCAGCGCATCAACGACTCCATTGACGAGGGTGCGAGCGCGGCCTGGGCCGTCTGGCACGTGGTGCGCGACTACTTGAAAGCCTTCCAGAGCATCGAGGATCCCTACCTGAAGGAGCGGGGCGCGGACTTGCAGGACATCGGCAATCGCATGCTCAAACACCTGGGATTCGGACACCACGACAAGGAAGCGCCCCTGGCGGGCATCGTGGTCGCCGATGTGTTGACGCCCAGCGATACGGCCCGCCTGGACCCCAAGCTCATCAAGGGCATCATCACGGCCTCGGGCGGCTATGTGTCCCATGCGGCGATCCTGGCCCGCAGCTTCCGCATTCCCGCGGTGAGCGGTGTGGAAAACGTGCTGAATCTGCTGCGGGAGGGCGAGGAAGTGCTGCTGGACGGCCAGATGGGCCGCATCTTCGTCAATCCCACCGGGAGCGTCACCCAGGAGTACGAGCGCTATCTGCAGACGCGGCGGGAGTACTTGACCCACCTGGACGCCCTGCGCACCGTGCCCTGCACCACGCGGGACGGCCACCGCATCTACCTGCGGGCCAACGTGGGCCTGGCCCAGGACCTGGAGGACTATCTGACGTCGGGCGCGGAGGGCGTGGGGCTCTACCGCACGGAAGTGTTCTACCTGATGCGGGACACCCGCCCCAGCGTGAAGGAATTGCGGGAAAACTATGCCCATGCGCTCAAGGTGGCCGAAGGGCAAACGGTCGTGTTCCGCACGCTGGATCTTTCGGCCGACCGTTATCCGCCCTACCTGGACTTTCCCAAGGAGGACAATCCCATCCTGGGGGCGCGCTCCCTGCGTTACCAGTTGCGGCGCCAGGGCCTGCTCAAGGACCAGCTCAAGGCGCTGCTGCACGTGGCCCATCTGGGCAGCGCACGGCTGATGCTGCCCATGATCACCCACCTGGACGAGTTGCAGGAGGCCAAACATCTGTTGAACGTGTGCGTCGAGGAGGTGGAGGAAGAGACCGGCCGCGCGGTGCAGCCGCTCCCCGTGGGCATGCTGTTCGAGGTGCCCGCCTCCATCCTGCAGGCGGACCTGTTCGCCGGGGAGATCGACTTCTTCTCCATCGGCAGCAACGACCTGACGCAGTACATTCTGGCGGTGGACCGCAACAACCCTCACGTGAACCACCTGTACGACCCGCTCGATCCGGCCGTGTTGATGATGATCCAACGACTGGTGGATACCGCCTCCCGCGTGAACAAGCCGCTGCAACTGGTGGGGGAGGTGGCATCCGACCCGGAAGGCTGCCTGGTGCTGGTGGGGCTGGGCGTGCGGGATTTGAGCATGAATCCCCCGCTCATCCCCATCGTGAAGGACCGCCTCTCCAACTACACGCTCGCGGAGATGGAGAAGCTGGCGCAAATCGCGCTCGGCTCCACGTCCGCCGCCGATGTGCGCCGCAATCTGCACGTGCGGCTACACGCGTAGGGGAGAGAACCGCACAACAGCAGAACTGCGAATCCGCGGATGACGCAGATTGCGCAGATTGAACCGCACGGCCCACGAATCGGAGACGATGGGGACGACCAAGATGATGTACAGGGATTCTTTGCGGAGCCTGCCCTTGAGGGCACCGAAGGGCTCAGAATGACATCATGAGAGAGGTCGTCATGCTGAGCGAAGCGAAGAATCCCTGTGAAACACCTCAAGTGGACGAATCCGGGCGGCTCGCACGCCCCAATCAGGACTCGCGCAATTCGCCTTCAATCCAACCTCCCCATGCCCACCCACACCCCTCCTTCGGCCGCGCTGTTCTTCGGCAACCAGAGCTACAGCGTGGACGAGGCGGCCACGAAGCTGACCGGCCGCGTCTTGGGAGACGGGCCGCGGGACTTCACCTATCAGCGCTTCGACGCGGCCGAATTGCTCAAGCCCGCCGCGGCGGAGGCGATGGCGGGGCGCATCGACGCCTTCCAGGTGGCCTGCGAGGCCCTGCCCCTGCTGGGCGACCAGCGGGTGGTGCGGCTGGACCACTTGGAGGCCGTGCGCGTGCCGGACCGCGCGGGGCAGACGCTGCAACGCGCCCTGGAAGCGCAGAAGCTGTGCCGGGTCGCCTGGGGCGGCCAGACCGTGTGGGTGGCCGAGGCCGACGTGGAGCCCGGGGAAGCCCCCGAGGAGACGCGCCCCGCCGCCGCCTGGCTGGAAAGCGTCCAGGCGCAATCCGCCGGCCCGCCGATCCTCCTGCTGCGCAACTTGGGCGGCACGTTTGCGGTCACGCGGCGCGGGAAGCGGGAGCAGGTCGGCCTGCCCGAATTCCTGCGCGCCACGGTGAAGGGCAAGTTCGTGCTGCCCGACGAGGCGGAGGACTCGGAAGGGCCCGCACCCGCCGCCGGGGCGGGCCGCCTGCACCACCTGCTGGAGTCCCTGCTCGCCCAGCCGCCGCCGGGCCTGACCCTGATCCTCACGGCGGCGGTCGCGCGCGAGACGGACCTCTCCAAGCCGCTCGTGGCGGGGCTCAAGGCGCTGCGGGCGCCCCAGGAGAAGTTCGTCACCTATGACGACTACAACCCGGTGGACTGGGTGCTGAAGGAAGCGGGCACGCGGGCGCTGCGCCTCACCCGGCCCGTGGCCGAGGCCCTCATCCACCGCGTGGGCAACGACTTGGGCAAGCTGGCCCAGGAGCTGAGCCGCCTGGCGCTGCTGTTCCCCGCCGGCCGCTCCCCCACGGAGGAGGAACTGATCGATGCGGTGCACGGCGGCGGCCAGTACTCCGTGTTCCAGATCGGCGAGCGCCTGGGGCAGCGCGACCTGGAGGGCGCCCTGCTGGCGCTGCGGCATTTCCTGGAGGACCGGTCCAACGAGCACCCGGTGTTGATCGGCATCCTGGCCCGGCACTTCCGCCAACTGGCCCTGGTTCACGACCTGGGGAGGAACGGCGTCCCGGACGATGAGCTGGCCGGGCGGCTCAAGCTGCACCCGTTCATCGCGAAGAAGGTGGCGGCCCAGGCCCGGCGCTTCGCCCCGCGCGAGTTGGACAACATCCGCCAAGCGGTGGCGGAGATCGACGTGGCCGCCAAGCGCCAGGGGACCCTCACCCACGTTCTCTTCAAGGACTTCGTCCACCGGGTGTGCCGCGGCGGCTTCGAGCGCGGCTCCCGGACACTGCGGTGAACAGCCAGGAGGCCGAATCAGTGTTTGGTGGGGCGGGCGTCCCGCCCGCCCGCCGGTGCAGCGCGGGAAAGTCGGTGAGCTTGTCGGCGATCCTCGTCAAGCGCGCGTGCGCTGCCCGGAGTGCGTCTTGGCTCTGCAGCTCGATCATGATGCTAGTCCTCCTCGAGCCAGGGGCCGCGAACGCCGTGGGCGCTCAGGTCGAATACCGCGCGGCAGCCTGCATCGTGACTGGCCCAGACGGCGGACTGCGGCGCCTGGGCATAGAGCTGCTCGCCGCTGCTCGTGATCATGGCCGCCTGCGCGCCCGCCAGCGCCGCCAGCCGCGACTCCAGGTGCCTCGCCAGTGCGCTCGCATCGCCCGGCTCCTTGCTGCGCTGCAACACGAGCAGATAGGCGAGGTCGATGGTGAGGTCCGTCGCCGTCAGGTTGTTGCCGGCGAACGGCACCGGAAAGTACGGCGCCAGCGCACCTTCCAACCGTGCCGACGCGAAGGGCAGCAGGTGGCTCGACACTTCCGCCGCCGTGAGCTTGGTCGCGTAGCGCGTGCTGAAGTCCGAGTAGGTGGCGTAGATCATTGGCGGCCTAGTATTGATTCGTAACGTCTCCGGCATTCGAACCGCAGATTCTTCGCTGCGCTCAGAATGACGGTAGTGAGGGTTAGGGGTGGGACGGGCCTCCGTGCCCGTCCGCAGTCTGCGCGACACTTCGCCCCATTCCAGGTCGGCCGCGCGCGGACGCCCGGCCGACCCAGATCCTGACTTCGCCTCGGCCTCTCCACCGAACTATTTAGGGGAGAGGCTCCCCGCCCCTACTGGCTGCTGGTCACGTTGCTCAGCAAGAAGCCCAACGGTTTGGCGGTGACGGCTTCGTCCTGGTAGTAGCCGATCTCCACCTCGTCGCAGTGGCGGCGGCTGTCATACGGATGCCGCTCCACTTGCATGTTGGGCAGCCCATCCTGCGTCCAGCGGAAGTTGTAGCCGAACGAAGGGGTTTCCAGACTGGGCTGGTCCGGTGCGTAGTAAACCACCACGTGGTCGCCCCAGATCTGCGTGAGCGCCAGGCCCTGGGCTTCCTCCGCGGTATTTTGCCAGGCGTTGCCCACCAGCACGCGCGCCTCGAGCAATTCCTCGACCTGTGCGGTGGAAG
>JBGPEV010000210.1:0-5772 GCA_041482995.1 bacterium
CGGGCCTGGAGAAGGGGGAACGGCCACTGCCTCAAAGCTGGCGCACAGGACTCCCTCTTCAGCGCCGCAGTTGGCGCTTGGAGAGGGCGGGGCCCGGCGAAGCCGGGAAGGTGAGGCCGCGCGGAGCGCGGGACGGGCAAACGTCCGCCAAGATTCAAGCCATCCGGCTTTAAATCGACTTTGCACTTGCCCTGCCTTGCCGGGAACCGCAGATGTTTCGCTTCGCTCAACATGACCCTATGGGGCCGCCCTGAGCCCTTCGCTGCGCTCAAGGGTGAACTTCGCGAAGGGTCTGCGGTTGCTGTTGCTGCCACCTCATATGGGACGTCCCATCAGAAGAAGAGCTGGAACTGCAAATTACCGCCGTCCCACTGCCGTTGCGTAAAGGTGTCGCCGTCCCAGGTGGTGTGGAACCAGAGGCGGTAATCCTCCTCCCGCACCAGCGCGAAGCCCACCCCGGCCTTGATCTGCACCGAGTCCCCCTCTTCCTGCCGGCTGGAGTGGCTGGGCGGATCCTGCATCAGGAACACGGTCCCCGCCTGGAAGGTGAACATCCAGCGAAACCACGGCCCGGTGGGGTGTTCCCAGAGCGCATACAGTTGCGTCGTCTGCAGCCGATGGCGGAAGCCCTGCGCCGGATCGGACGCCCGGATGCGGTTGGCGAACTGCGCGTCGTTGAGCGCGACCGTGAGCGCGTCCCCCTCCCCCAGGCTCAGGGTGCCGTACACCTCCCACCACGACCACGCCAGCCGCTGGCGCAGCGTGGGGTCGTCCGCGCTGGGAGCCCCGGGCAACTGCGCGCGGCGCTCGCTGTGCGCGCTGCCCCACAGGCCCAGGGTCAGGCGCGGGGAGACGAACCAGTCGAGCGTTCCGTCGGCCCGATCCGCACCGTAGGTCTGCTCACGGTCCAGGCCGGGCAGCACCAGACGCGCCGGTTCCTCGCGCCGCCAGGTCACGTCAACGGCCAGGGTGTCCGGCACGGTGTACCGGGCTTGCAGCCGGTGCAGCACCGGCACCGGCCGGAAGCGCTCCGTGCCCACGTTGCGTTCGTTGTAGAGCGAATATTGCTCAAGCACGGCGTACTGGACATAGACATCGTCCGTGCGCTCGCCCCAGGCCGCCGCCAGTCCCTGGGCGCCGTTGATCTTCTCGTGGCGCGGAAAGCCCAGGATGGAGCCGTACCAGCCGCCGGCGCCGAACCGCAGTTCGATCTCCTGGTAGATCGGTTCGGGCCGGAACAGGCTCTCGTCCTGTTGCCGGTACAGGATGGCGGCA
This sequence comes from bacterium, assembly GCA_041482995.1. Classification (GTDB taxonomy): domain Bacteria; phylum SAR324; class SAR324; order SAR324; family JACQKK01; genus JBGPEV01. The sequence goes on from JBGPEV010000210.1 coordinate 1,276, forward strand.
TTCTCGCCCAGGTCCTTCTCCAGCCAGATTTCGTGGGCCTGATAGAATCGATCCTGGGAAATGCTCCCGACCGACGCGGCCATGCGGTTGGGGTGGGCGTAGGCCCGCTGGCGCCAGGACGGCGGCGGCTGGTAGGCGCGCCAATCCAGGAAGTTCTCCGCTTCCAGGAAGTGCCGCTCGATGGCGAACCTGCCGTTGAACTGTGCCCATGCGGGAGCCGCCGGCAGCGCCGCCAGCGCAACGGTCAACCCCAGAATGCAGCCGCGTCCGCACATGGTGCACTCCCCGCCGCGCCCGGCTGCCGCCACGCAACACCGCGGATTCGCGGCGCGCCCGATTGGCTTGACACCCCGCCGGACAGTTGGCATCGTGATCCGCGAGCCGGTCACGTGCCCGGTTGTTCATTCTACTCCCGCGCGGCCGGCCGCGCTCCGTGAACCGGTCCGTCCCCGGCGCGTCCCCCATGTCCATCGCCGAGCGCCTGAGCACCTTGCAGTACACGGTGGACGAGACGCCGCACATCGCCGTCAACGGCGGCCGCTGCGGCGAATGCGGGGGCCATCCCTGCGTGAACTTCTGCCCGGCACAGTGCTTCACGCCCAATGCGCGCGGCAGCATCGACTACTACTACGTGGGCTGCGTGGAGTGCGGCGCCTGCCTGATCCTCTGCGACGCGGACGCCATCCGCTGGAGCTATCCCAAGGGCGGCGCGGGCATCGCCTACCGGTTCTAAGTCGGAACAACTACCAAACTGCCTCAACACAAAGACCACAAAGGACACGAAGGACACAAAGAACTGCGCTTTTGAATTTGGAAAACCCAACGGCGCAGTTCTTGGTGGTCTTTGTGGTCTTTGTGTTTCAGCAGTTGCGGTTGGTCCTAAGCCGTTTCCCGCGGCCGCGCCGCCAGGCGCTGCTCGATCCCCAGCGCGCGCAGGTAGTCCAGTGCCGGGCAGCCCTCCCCGCGCCGCACCAGTTCCTGCACGTCCGCCGCATCGTCAATATCCAGGGCCAGGCTGGCCAGGGGCAGCACCCGCACCGCCCCCGTGACCCGCCGTGCCTCCTGCTCGTGCAGCGCCAGGCTGCCGGGCCCGAACCGGCTGGGGAAGAGGGTGGGGGGGGAGCGGTAGAGCGCGTTGGTGCCCGTGCCGCTCAGGCTTGGCACCAGCACGGCCTGCGCACCGGCCGCGGCGGCAGCCAGCACGGCGGCCAGGTCGCCCGTGCGAATCAGCGGCAGGTCCAGCGGGATGCGCAGCACGGCGTCCACCGCTTCGCGCTGCAGCGCGGCGCTGGCGGCGTCCACCGAGTGACTCTCCGAGCGCTGCTCACCTTCCTGGATCACCTCCATCCCCAGGGACCGTGCCAGCGCAACCGCCGGGGCAAAGTTGGTGACCACCACGCGGCGGTGCGTGCCCCCCAGCGCGCAGACGGCGCGCAGCGTCCCCTCCAGGAGCAGGGTCGCCAGGGCGCGGCGCTCCTCCCCGCTCAGCAGCGGCGCCAGGCGCGTCTTGGCGTGGGTCAGGTCCTTCACGGGCACCAGCAGGGCGGTGACGGAGGTCATGGGTTTCCATCCGCCAGCGCCAGCACGTTACGGGCCAGGGCTTGCTTGGCCGCCAGGTCCGTCATCACCGTGGGCAGCACGGCGCAGCGCATGCCCAGGGCCTCGATGCGGGGCCGCAATGCCGCGTCCTGCTCGTCCAGCACGAACGTGTCGATCACGTCCCGGTAGTCCTCCGCCACGGTGACCGGACTGACGGCCTTGCCCAATTGCGCCAGCATGCGGTCGGTCGGCCCCTTGAGCGAGACGCCGCCCACCAGGGGCGTGACGGCGACGCGCCGGCCGCGCGCCCCCCGCAGCAGGCCGCGCAGGCCCGGCACGGCCAGGATCGGGCCGATGCTGATGAGGGGATTGCTGGGCGCGATCACGATCAGCGCGGCCCGCTCCAGCGCCTCCCGCACGCCGGGGGCCGGGGTGGCCGCCGCGCCGCCCTCAAAGTCGATCCCGCGCACGGTGGGCTGGGCGCGCTCGCGCACCAGGTATTCCTGCAGGTGCAGCGTGCCGCGATCGGTGCGGATGCGCGTGGTCACCTTCTGCTCGCACATGGGCAGCAGCGTGCAGCGCAATCCCAGGGCGGCCGCCACGCGCCGGGTGATCTCCGCCAGCCCCACGCCTTGGCTGAGCAACTCCGCGCGGAACAGGTGCAGGCCCAGGTCCACGTCGCCCAGGTTGAACCAGCCCGTGCCCCCCAGCGCGCGGACGCGCTCCAGGGCGCGGAAGGTATCCCCTCCGATGCCCCAGCCAAGCTGACCTTCCTGCCCCGCCAGCGTATAGGCCAGGATGTCCGTATCCGGGCAGACCCGCAGGCCGAAGATATCGATGTCGTCGCCCGTGTTGGCGATCACCGTGAGCCGGGCGGGATCGCCCACCGTGTACAGCCCCAGCGCCAGCTTGGCCCCGCCCACGCCGCCGGAGAGCAGCGCGACGCCCCCATCCATGGCTAGGCGTCCATCAGCGCAGGCCGATCACGCGGATGCGGCCGCCATGGCTCTGCTGCTTGCGATTGACGCGCACCAGCAGCATGGTGATGCCCTCCACGGTGGCCGCGGCGCTCATGCCCCCCGCGTCCAGCGGCCGCAGGGCGGGGATGCGCCCCATGATCTCCATCACGGTGGTCTTGGCGGCCTTGTCGTCGCCATAGACGAAGATGTTGCACTCCAGGGGCGCATCGAGCTGTTCCAGCACCTGGGCCGGCAGCGTCTTGCCCGCGCCCACAAATGCCACGAATTCGGGCACGAACGCGCGCAAGTGCTGGCTGCCGGATCCCTCCGGCGGCACGATCAGTTGCACGTCGCCCTTGCCGAACTCCAGCGGAACGGTGACGTCCACGAAGATCTGGCCCCTGCGGAACGTGCCCGCGAGGTCCTTGAGGGTGGGTTCAGCGCTCTCGTAGGGCACCGTGAGCAGGATCACGTCGTTGCCGGCCACCACGTCCGCGTTGCCGGCGCCTTCGATCCACGGGAACGTCAGGTCGTTGGCCAACCCGGGCGCCGCGGCCAGCATCAGCCGGTTCAGTTCCCGCGCCGTGTCTTGCGCGCGCTGCGCCTGCCGCGAGCCGATGCGGACCCGGCGGTGCGTCAGCGCCAGGCGCATGGCCAATCCCCGGCCCTGCGGCCCGGTTCCTCCAATCATGCCGATCGTCAAGTCCTTCATGGATGGTCCGCCTTCCATTGCGCTTGCCGCCTGTGCGGGGCCGCGTCGGCCACCGCTGGCCAGTCTACTCCGGTTCGTCCACGAGGTGCCATGCCCGGCACGGGGGCGCGGCTAGGCGGCGCTGCGGGAAAGCGCCAAATCCAGCCGCGCCAGAATCTTCTCCTTGCCCAGAACGTCCGCCACCAGCGCCAGGTCCGGTCCTTGGGTTTCCAGCGTGATGGCGGCCCGCAGGGGCTCCCAAAGCGACTTGCCTTGCACCTGGGTTTCCTTCTGCACCGCCTTGACCAGGAGCGGGAAGGTCGCGGCCGTCAACTCGGGCGTCCGGGCCAACTGGTCGCGGAAGGCGCGGAACACCTGCAGGGCGGTCGCCGTCTCGGTCACGCGCAGCACGTCGGCGGAGAGTGGCGCGCCGTCGGGGCGGAAGAACAGGCCCAGGTGTTTCTCCACGTCGGCCAGGGTCACCAGGGCCGGCTGCACGGTCGCGCAAATCTTGCGGAGCAGGGCCTCATCCTCGCCCGCGTAGGCGGTCTTGGCGACGAAGGGCCGCAGCAAAGCGAAGAGCCGCTCGGCGGGCATCTGCTGGAGGTAGTGTTGGTTCATCCAATTGAGCTTCTCCCGGTCGAACACCGATCCGGCCTTGGTGACGCGCTCGATGGAGAACCGTTCGATCAATTGGGGGAGCGGCATCAGTTCCGTATCGTCGCCCGGGCTCCAGCCCAGCAGCGCGAGAAAGTTCACCAGCGCCTCGGGCAGGTAGCCCTTGGCGCGGTAGGCCTCCGCCGCCACGTCGCCCTTGCGCTTGCTCATCTTGCTGCGGTCGTCGTTGAGCAGCAGCGGCAGGTGGGCGTAGAGGGGCGGTTCCCAGCCCAGCCACTTGCAGAGATAGAGATGCTTGGGGGTGGAGGGCAGCCACTCTTCCGCGCGCAACACGTGGGTGATGCCCATGCGATGGTCGTCCACCACCACGGCGAGGTGGTAGGTGGGGTAGCCGTCGGACTTGACGATGACCTGGTCGTCCAGCTCCTTGGAGTTGAACGCCACCTTGCCCCGCACCAGGTCGCTCACAACGACGCGCTCGTCCCGCTCCGGCAGCTTCATGCGCACGACGGGTTTGCGCCCCTGCGCCTCGAAGCGCTGGCGGTCCTCCGCCGTCAGGTTGCGGTGGCGCCCGTCGTACTTGGGCGGCAGGCCGCGCGCCACCTGCTGCTTGCGCATCTCGTCCAGTTCGTCCGGCGTCACGTAGCATGGGTACGCGTGCCCGGCGGCGATCAGCGTGTCCGCCGCTTC
>JBGPEV010000211.1:0-5765 GCA_041482995.1 bacterium
CTCGCCAACGTGGTGCAGTTTTTCAACACGTTCCTGCGCCACGCCATCAACGACCGCAACCCCAAGGCCATCTACAACCTGCTCTATCAGTACCGCTTGCTGGCCGAGGCCGTGTTGCGCGCCGACCCGAAATTGGCGGAACGGATCGCGTTTTATTTCAAGTACTACGGCCAGACCGCCCAGAGCTACCAGATTCCGTTGATCCTGATCACGGCCAGCTTCGACTTGATGCAGATGCTGCGCCGCGCCCATGAGATGAACGTTCCCAATCTCAACGCGCTGGTTACCACGTTCCTGGAAGTGGACGACAACCCGGCGACCAAAGCCAATGAGTTCGACTTGCGCAGCGTGCGCAAGGCACAACTCGTGTTCGCGGCGTACCTGCTTTCCAAGGGGGACCAGCCGCTGGTAGACCGCATCCTCGACGACATCAAGGGGGAGCCGCGGGACCGGATGATGGCCATCCGCAACGAGATGATGGCTGTGAAGGACCGCAAGTTCTGGGAGGTCACCGACCGCGGGGTCGACTTCTTCTACATCGACGAGGAGCAAAAGAAGCACCTGAACGAGCTGTACACCCGGTTCATCGAACCCCACTACACGCAGATGGAGAAGTAGGCGCCGCCGGCTCCGCGCTCCCGGGGCGATCCGCCGATCGTTGGCATCGGAATCGCGCCGGGATAGGGTGCGCCAGCGCCGCGGCCGGAACCGGCCGCGGCCCGCCACGGGCCGACCGGACCGCACCATGGACATAAAAGCGTACAAGACCGCCATGAGCCGCTGGGCGACGGGCGTCACCATCATCACCACTCGCGCGCCCACGGGAGAATTGGCGGGGTTCACCGCCAGTTCCTTCTCCTCGCTGTCGCTCGATCCGCCCATGGTGCTGTTCTGCCTGGGCGAGGAGGCGGTGTGTTTTCCCGCGTTTCAGGCGGCGGACGGCTTCGCCGTGCACATTCTGGCGTGGGAGCAGCAAGAGCTTTCGGCCCGATTCGCGCAGCTGGGCGGAGACAAGTTCGCCAACCTGACCTATCGCGAGGGCCATCGGGGCGTTCCGCTGCTGGAGGGCGCGTTGGCCTGCCTGGAATGCCGCAAGATCCAGGTGTACGCCGGCGGCGATCACCGCGTGTTTCTCGGCGAGGTGGAGACCGTCCACGTCGGTGAAGGCGCGCCGCTCGTGTACTACCGGGGGGAATACCGCTCGCTGTGACGGCCCAGGCCCGATTGGCGCTACACCGGCTCGGCGGGCGCGATCTCGGGGTCGATCGGGGGCTCGCCGGGAGCGCGCCGGGGCTTGCGCTCATTCTCGCGCTTCAGCACCTTCTGCCCGCAGAGATGCATCAGTTCCTTGGTGCGGTTCTGCTCTTCCCATTGCCCGGTCGATTCATAGATGCGGCTCAGCATGGCCAGCGCATCCAGTGCCTCGCGGAAGCGGCCCTGGCTCATGAAGCGCGATTGGGCGTCTTCCAGCACGCCCACCGCCTCGGAGCGTTCGCCCATGCGGGCCAGCGCGGCACCCTGGGCGGAACGCAGCCGGGCGGCTTCGCCCGTCAACCCGTCCTCCGCGGCGGAGGATTCGGCGCGCTTGAGCAGGCGAATGGCTTGTACCGACGATTCCCGCTCCAGGAACAGCCGCGCCTGCCGCTCCAGCACATAGCGCAACATGCCCCGTTCGCCGGCGGCCGTGGCGATCGCCTCCGCCAGATTCAGGTGCACCATGGCGCGCTCCCACCGCCCCAGGCGCGCGACGCTCTCGGAGAGGTGCGCCAGCAACAGGGCCTGCCCGTAGGCGTCTTGCCGGCTTGCGTACGCCTGCAGGACTTCCTCGGCGCCCGTCTCCACCTCGTCATGGCGGTCGGTGCGCTGCAACCCCAGCAGCCGGTGGTGCAGCGCGCGCGTGACGCGGATGGGGTCGCCGATCTCCCGGAGCACCGGGATGGCGCGCTCCAGATAGGTGATGCCCAGATTCACGGCCTCCTTCTCGATCCACCCGACGCCGGTGACGTACCAGGAGCGCGCGCTCTCGATGGTGTCCTTGGAAATCATCGCCTGTCCTGTCCGGGGAGTTGCACGGTGCCCATTCGGTTGCGCCGGTTCACCGGCTGCCCTGGCGCTTGACCAGCAGCAGATAGTGGTATTTCTGGTAGCCGCTGCCGTCCGTCTTGATGAAGCCGAAACGGTCGGCCACCTCCAGGTAGAACGAATGCTGGCCCGGCGGAACCTTGTAGCTGAAGCGCGTGTAGGCACGCGGGAAATAGCTGCGCACGGGGCGGCCATTGCCGTCATGGACGCGCACCACCGGTGACAGGTTCGTGCGGTCCGGCCGGTACCAGATCACGTCCAGGGTCTCCCCTTCCGCCAGATTCTCGCCGATGTAGAAGTCGGCGTCTCCGCGCGAATCCACCTGGCCATAGACCGTGGCATTGAACGGCAACTGGTTTGCGCGTTCCAGCCAGCCGTTGTCTTCCTTCTCGCTGTAGAGCGGGTCCTGGACTTCGAGCGCGGTGGAGCGGCTGAAAAACAATTGCAGCACCTCCGCGACCTGGGGCGGCCGCTTTTCCACCGGGAACAGTTCCTGTTCCTGATGCTGGGGATAGACGGTGCGATGCACCTCGAGCTCCAACTGGGAATCCATCCACGTGATGTGGCGGATCGCGAAATCGCCGACCTGCCGTCCGGTCAGCTCCCGGTCCAGGCCGTCCCGGTTGCCGCGGTAGGTGCCCTGGTAGACCACCGCGTCGGGCCCGATGCGGTGAATGGCGAAGTTCGCGAATGGGCCGTTGAGGCGGAAGAAGGACGATTCGAACGCCTCCTCTTCCGCCACGGAGTCGAAGCCGGTCACCCGCAGCGCCAGCCGGGTGCCGCCGCCGGTGGGACGGAACGTGCGGATGGCGCCCGGCTGAACCTGCAGAACCAGGGGATTCACCAATTCCGCCAGCACATAGTCCCGCAGCCGCGGGTCGCCGGTTCGCGGGGCCTGAGCGGCGGTCAGCCGGTCGAAGTCGGCCAAGACGAATCCGCCGCTGCCTTGATAGAGCACGGCCTCCATGCTGCCGGCCGTCTGAGTCGTGCCGGGCGCGCCGAGCCGGAATCCGACGAACAGGAGCGCGTCGGAGCGCTGCCGCCCCAGGAATTCCGCGCGGCGCGGGTTGTCCGTGGCCGCATCGCGCAGCCATTCCGCCGTGCCGGCGTCCACGGCCGCCGCTCCCGTCACGCGGAAATTGACCAGTTCCAGCCGCGGCTGCAGCGCCCCCAGCACAGCGGGCCGCAGCGCGGTTTGGGACAGCACGGGGTCGTTCGCGGCGTAGAGGATGCGCAGCGGCTTGCGCGGATCGCCGAGGATGGGCAGACCCAGTTCGCGCAGGTCCTCCACCAGGGGATTGCGGCTCACTTGGGCGGAAACCACGGCCGCGTAGCGGGTGCGGTCCGCCGAGGCCTCGAGCCGCTGTGTGCGGAAGGCGGAGATGTAGCGGTCCACCCGGGCGAAGATGCCGCGCCTCAACTCCTTATCGTAGAGCGTCACCCATTCCGGGGCCACCAGATCGGCCACCATCCGGCCCACGGCCTGGGTCTGGGCCTCGCGGATGGCGCGGGTCTTGGCGGCGTCCAGGTTGTCTTCCAGGATCGGCACCTCGGCCTGCCCCACTTTTTCCACCACCTGGGCCTGCACGCCCGCTGGAGCCGCCAGGCACAGCCACGCGGCGGCGAGGGCGGGCAGAACCCGGCGTTGCAGAATCGGGCGGAGCGGCAAGGAGGCAAGGACAAGGATCAACGGATTCACGCGTGGCGCCGGGTCAGCCGGCCGGCGCCTCCCCCTCTGGATGAATTGCCGAGCGGCCCCGGCGGGAACCGGTGCGCCGCCCGGAAATCTGAAGGTCCGCGCCGGAGCGGCGGAGGGTTCCCGCCGCTCCGCGCTCCCCGGGGCGACCCCGGGTGGGCCAGCCTACGCCTAGCGGGTGAAGCTGCGCAATTCGTCCTTCATCAGCCGCAGCACCAACAGCGCATCCGCGCCGGTGACAGGGTCCGTGGGCCCGAACACGCCTTGGAGCTTGTTCTTCGGCTCCATCAGATTGCGGCTGACGACGGTCTGCACCGCGTTGAAGTAGTACGCGTCATTGCGGACGTCCGGGAAGGGCGAGCGCTGGCCGATGAAGCGGGTCTTCAACCCCTGTTCCCCGGTCACCCGCGTCAGGATGTCCTCCACCATCAGGGCAAACTCCGCGCGGGAGACTTTCTCGTCGGGATAGAACTTGTGATCGGCGTTGGGCTCCAGGCCCGCCACCTTCAGCTTCAGCACCTCCTCGACGTCCGAGCGGAGCGGATGGTCCTTGATGTCCGTGGTATCGGGGATGCGTTGCCACTGGTCCATTTGCATCTGGCCGGAACTGGGGGCTTTGAAACCCGTGTCGAAGCGGTCGGCGTTGCCCCGCTGGTAGAGCTTGCTCAACTGCAGTTCCTCCACGAACAGCGCCGCGGTGTCCGCGCGGCTGATGGAGGGCTCGAACGCCACCACCTTGCCGTGCAGGCTGCCCGGCTCGGCCCGCAGGATCTTCTGCACGACGGCCAGTTCCGCGTCGGCCTGCTGGCCGCGCCCCCGGTTCATTGCGAGCACCTGGCGGTACAAGTCGCTCGCGTGTTGCATGGCAATCGCATCGCGGTAGGCGCGCGCCATGAAGAACGCTGGATCTGGATCCAGGCGGCGTTCGTCCAGCTTGACGGCGGACTTGTAGGCGTCCTGCGCCTCGCCGAGCCACTTCTCGGGCACCTTGGCGATCTGGTGTACGCGGATCAGGGCTACATACGCCGCCCGTTTCTCGTCATCGGTCTTGGCGCGCTTGCGGCCTTGCCCGGCCAGATCGATCGCCTGCTCCGCCCGTTTCACCCGCTCGTCGGCCTTGACGCCCGGCAGGGTGGACTGGTGGGCGGTGACGATACCCTTGCCCGCCAGGGCCGGGCCGTATTCCTTGTCCAGGCTCAGCGCCAAGTTGAACTCCCGCCCGGCGCCGTCCCAATCGTTCTGTTCGATCGCGTCTTGACCGCGCAAGACGTGGTGATCCGGCGTATCGAGCTTGCCGGCCGCCTCCCGTGGCGGCTTGGCGCAACTGGACAGCCACAACAGCGTGCTTGCCACGGCCAGCATGGCCACCAGGGGCAGCATCCGGTTCCGCACGATCATGGTTCCTCTTGTAGATAGATTGAATCGCTCGAATGAGGGCCCCCCGGGCGCTTGCCGCCCGGGGGGCCCAGCGTCTAGTCGACCACGATCATGACCCGCGCTTCCCGCATGAAGGTCTGCTGCTGGGAGAGGGTGCGCAGTTTCTCGGCGTCTTCCTTGGACACCACCAGGTCGGCCTTGTTCGGCCCTTTGGCCTCGATGGCCTTGACAACGGCCGGGTTGCCCTTCACCCGGTCCGTCTGTTGGGCCTGCTCGACGGATTTCACGTAGCCCACGACGCCCTGGGACACGGCGAACTCCCGGCTCACGAAGGCGGAGCCGTAGACTTCCCGCCCATCGGGGTCATAAACCTTGGGCGACATGGCCGGGGTAACCCCCAGCCCGCGGCCATCCAGCACCAAGCCCGTGTAGGAAGTGGACGTATTGACCGGCGTACCCAGGGAAACCGGGGCCCCGCCCGCGCCGAGTTCGCGGGGCGGGCCGGCGAACAGGTCCGTGGGAATGACCTGCCGCAGGCTGGCCTCCAACTTCACTTGCACGCTGCCATCCGAGAAGTACTTGGGCTTTTCGACGGCCCGAATGCTGTTCA
>JBGPEV010000212.1:0-5759 GCA_041482995.1 bacterium
CAGATGCCGGCCGGCGTGCCGGTCGCCACCGTGGCGATCGGCAATGCACGCAACGCGGGCTTGCTGGCCGTGCAGATCCTGGCGGTGGCCGATGGGGCGCTCCGGGAGCGGTTGCAGGCCTTCCGCGCCCGCATGGCGGCCGAATCCACCGCCAAGAACGAGCGCCTGTAGGGCGGGAGACGCCCGGTCAGCCCAGGGCGTCCACAAAGCCGATCCAGTCCCGAACAGGCGAGTGGGTAATGGCAGGCGTCCCCGCCTGCCTCCTGGCCCTGGGCGGGCCAGGAGGCCCGCGGCCACTCTCTGCCGGCTGGGCAGGCGGACTTGGTGGGAGCCCTGCCGGTCAGCCCAGCACCTCCTGCAGCTTCTTGGCCAGGTCCGCCATCTGAGTGGGCTTCTGGAGAAAGCCCTCCGGCGCCGTGCCGGTAAATTGCCGCACGGCGTCCTGCTCGCTATAGCCACTGCACACGATCACCGGCACGTCGGGCCGGATGCGCTTCAATTCCCGCAGCGTCTCCACGCCGCCCATTTCAGGCATAGTCATATCGAGCAACACCCCGCGGACGCCCTCGGCCTGCTCCCGAAAGCGGGCGAGCGCTTCCCGGCCGTCCGCCGCGGTAATGACCTGAAATCCGAGCGACTCCAATTGGCGGCTCATCACGGAGCGGACGATCGCTTCATCGTCGACCACCAGCAGCGTGCCCTGGCCGCGCCATTGGGGAGGGGCGGGGCTGGCGATCCGCCGGGGCGGGTCGGCCGCGCCGGCCTTGGCGGGAAACAGCACGCGGAAGGTGGAGCCCCGGCCCGGCTCGCTCTCGATGCGGATCGTGCCCTGGTGGCTCCGCACGATCCCCAGCACCGCCGCGAGCCCCAAGCCCCGGCCCGTGAATTTGGTGGTGAAGAACGGATCGAAGATTCGGGCCTTCACCTCGCCGGTCATGCCGCTGCCGGAGTCGGTGACCTCCATGAACACGTAAGTCCCCTCCTCCAGGGGCTCGGCCAGATAGGAATCGGCCAGGTAGGCGCGGTCCGCCGTGACTAGGCCCGTGGCCAGTTGGATGGCCCCATGGGCATCGCCGATGGCCTCGGAAGCGTTCGTGATCAAGTTCATCACGATCTGCTGCAATTGCGCGGGATCGCCCTCCACCGGCGGCAGGTCCGGTCCCAACTGGAACTGGATGGCGATCTTCTTGGAGATGGAAACCTTGAGCAATTGCGCCATCTCTTCCACCAAGGCGCTCACGTCCACGGGCCGGATCTCCAGGCGCCCCCGGCCGGAGTAGGCCAGCATTTGCTGCGTCAGCGCGGCCGCCCGCAGGCTCGCCTGCTTGATGTGGTTCAGCGTGGGGGCGGCCGGATGGGTGCCGCTGACGTCCATCAGCGCCAGTTCCACGTTGCCCAGGATTCCCGTGAGGAGATTGTTGAAGTCGTGGGCGATGCCGCCCGCCAATACCCCCAGGCTCTCCAGCTTCTGGGCATGCAGCACTTGCCGCTCCAGATCCAGGCGCTCCGCCTCGGCCTGCTTGCGGGCGGAAACGTCGTCCGCGATCGTGATGATCCCCACGATGTCGCCGTTGTCGTTGCGCAGGGGGGTCTTGAGCACCCGCACCCAATAGGCCGGCGCGCCGGCCGGTTTCACGAGCAACTCGGGAACTTCCACGAGGCCGCCCGTGCGCAGAACGGACTGATCGGCGCGCCGCACCTGTTCAGCGACCTGCTCGTCGCCCAGCGGCAGCTCTTGAAAGGTGCGATCGAGGAGCGCCGGGGCCGCGAGGTTCTGCCGGCGGAGCACCGCGTTGTTGACGAGTTGATGGTGCCCGCGCAGGTCCTTCACGTAGATCGCCTGGGGCAGGGCGTTGATGACCGTCTGTAGCAGCCGCTGGCCTGCCCGCAATTCATCCTCGGCGAGCTTGCGGGAAGAGAGGTCCTCCGCGATGCTGACGATGCCGGTCACCCGGCCCGCGTCGTCCTTGTAGGGCGCCTTGATGATGCGCACCCATGTGGGCGTGCCGTCGGCCATGGTGATCCGAATCTCGGGGATCTCCACCAACTGGCCCGTCCTCGCCACCGTCCGGTCGGCCTCCGCGATGCGCTGTGCCTGATCGGAAGTGAGCAGCGGCAGCACCGCGGGCGTCTCGTTGCGCACCGCGGCGGGCGCCACGCCGTTGCGGCGCAGGAACGCCTGGTTGACCAGCAGGTAGCGCCCCGCAACGTCCTTCAGCGAGAGGGACTGCGGCAAGGTGTCGAAGACGGTTTGCAGCAGCCGTTGGCTGTGGCGCAGTTCATCCTCGATGCGCTTCCGCCCGGTGATGTCCTCGGAGATTCCCACGACCCCGATCACCCGGCCCGCCTCGTCGTGCAGCGGCGCCTTGAGCGTGCGCTCCCACGCCTTCGACCCATCGGGCCGCGCCACCTCGATTTCGGGAACCTCGACGGGCCGGTCTTCCCGCATCGTGCGCTCGTCGGCGGCGTCGATCAGGGCCACCTGGTGCGGCGCGCGCAGCGGGAGATCGCCCATCGTGCGGCCAATCAGCGCCTCGACCGGCGCGCCGTGTTGATTCGCCATGGCGGTGTTGACCACCTGGTAGCGGCCCTGCGCATCCTTCACGTGAATGGACTGGGGGAGCGTGTCGATCAACGTGCGCAGCAGCCTTTGGCTGGTGTCCCGCGCGGATTCGGCCCGCTTGCGTGCGGTGATGTCCACGCCGATGCCCCACGCCGACCACCCGCGCACCGGGAACTGACCGGAGATGGATGTCCAGAGCAGCGTCTTGTGCCCCTCGTTCCGGCTCAAGATCACGATCTCCCGGTCGCGGAAATCCTGCTCGAGCTGTTGTTGCGCGGCCGGGAGGAGGAACGGGGTATTGGGGCGCAGCAGATCCAGCGCAGCGGGGTTGTTCAGCAACTCCGCCGCCTGGTATCCCGTGATGCGTTCGGCCTCCCGGTTCCAGGCCAGGATGCGGCCGCTCTGGCCGACCGCGTAGAGCAGCACCGGCATATTCTCGATCAGGCTGCGCCAGCGGGCCTCCCGTTCGATCAGGGTCTGCTCCGCCGTCTTCTTGTCGGTTACGTCCGTCATGGTGGCCTGGATGGCCAGTTGACCCTCCCATTCCACGGGGCGGACGAAGTTCTGCACCCAGATCGCCGTGCCATCCTTCTTCTTGCCGCGGAATTCGTAGGCTTCCGGTGCGCCGCCTTCCCGCCGCAGGCGCGATTCCGCATACCCGCGCACCCGCCGCAACTCCTCGTCTGCCACCCAATGGTCGATGCTGTCGAGCGTCAGCACTTCCGCCGGAGAGCCGAATCCGAACAGCCGCGCAAAGGCCGGATTGACGTAGAGCGGGGCACGGTTGCGGTGAATCAGGATGCCGTGAGGCGATTCCTCGATCAGCCGGCGGAAGCGGTCCTCGCTCGCGCGCAACGCCTCCTCCGCGCGTTTGCGCTCGGAAATGTCCTCGGCGATCCCCACCAATCCGATCACCTTGCCATCCGCTCCCCGCACGGGCGCCTTGATCAGGCGGTGGTGCTGTAATCCGGCGGGCGTCGTCCGCGCCGTTTCGTAGTCCCTGCCGATCCCGGTGGCGAGCAGCGCCCGGTCATCGGCCCGGATCCGTTCCATCTCCTCGGGTGGAGTCCCGGGCGCCTGCACCGCGCCCTGGCCCACGTAGGCCGCGGGGGTGGCGCCCCACGCCGCGGCGAATGCGCGGTTGACCACCACGTAGCGCTCTTGCCCGTCCTTCACGAATAGTTGGTGGGGGATGGCATCGAAGACCGCCTGCAACAGGGCCCGGCTCTGCCGCAGTTCCTCCTCGGACCGCAGGCGGTCCGTGATGTCCTCGGCGATTCCCACGATGCCCGTGATCATCCCCTCCGAATCGCGCAGCGGCGCCTTGATGTAGCGGATCTGCCGTTTCAATCCGTCAACCGTCCTGCGGTCCGCGACGTAGTCGTCGATTTGTCCCGCGGTGAGCACCCGCTGGTCCGAGTCCAGCACGGACTGCCGCTCCTCCAGCGGCACATTCTCGGGCATGCCCATCTGCCGGCCGATCATGTCTTCCGGAAGCAGCCCCCAGCGCGCGCTGAGCGGCTGGTTAACGATCAGGAACCGGCCGTCGCGGTCCTTGACGAACAACCCGTGGGGAATGGTGTCGAATACGGCGTGCAGCAAGGCCTGGCTGCGGCGCAGCGCCTCTTCCCCCGCGATCCGCTCGGTGACGTCCTCGGCCAGCCCCACCAGGCCGGTGATCCGGCCAGCGGCATCCCGCAGCGGGTGTTTGATCACCCTGAATTGCCGGATCGCACCCGAGAGCATGGTGCGGTCCTGTACCCGGTCTTCCACCGCGCCTTCTTCCAACACCCGGCGGTCGCTCTCGAGGATCGCCGCCCGCTCACCCGGCGGACCGCCGTCAGTGAGCGATTCCGCTCCGATCGCGCTTGCGGCGGACCGTTGCCAGGTCTGGGCGATGGCCTCGTTGACGGCGATGTAGCGCCGCTGCCGGTCCTTGACCCAGACGTTGTGGGGTATGGCGTCAAACACAGCCTGCAAGAGGGCTTGGCTGCGGCGCAAGGCCTCCTCGGACTCCAGGCGGTCGGTCACGTTCTCGGACAGGCCCACCAGGCCGGTGATCCGCCCGGCCGGATCGCGCAGCGGCACCTTGATGACCCGGAAGCGCTGGCGGCGGCCGCGCGGCAGTGTGCGCGCGACGATCGAATCGAAGCGCTGCCCCTCGCGCAACACCCGGTCGTCGCTCGTCGCGATCGCCTCTTGTTCCTCCGCCGGAGGCTCCACGGCGGAGGCGTAGCGCTGTCCCAGGAATTCGCTGGGGGGCCGGCCCCACGTTTCCGCGAGGGTGCGGTTGGCGGCCACGTAGCGCCGCTCCCGATCCTTCACATAGACGTTGTGGGGAATGGCATCGAAGATCGCCTGCAGCAGCGCGCGGTTCTCCCGCAGTTCCGCCTGCGCGCGCTTGCGCTCGGTGATGTCCACATAGGCCGCCAGCACCGCGGGTTCTCCCTCCCACGTCACCTGGCGCACGAACGCCTCCAGGTCGATGCTTGAACCGTCCCGGCGCGTCATCCGCAATTCGTAGTGCTCGGGGGCTTCACCCCGCTTGCGGGCCTCGTGGTACGCGAGCAGCCGTTCCCGCTCCTCCGGCGCGATCAGTTCCTCCAGCCGGCGCTTGGCCAGGACGGCGGCGGCGTCTGGGTAGCCCAGCATCCCGGCCAGCGTGCGGTTGATAAACCGCAAATTCCAATCCTGGTGCACCAGAATGCCCTGGATGGAGACGTCCACCAGATTACGGAACTTCTCCTCCGCCCCACGCAACGCCAGATCCGGCGCCGGCGGGTCCGCGGCCGCGCGCAAGAGGCACCAGAGCGAGCGCGCTCCCCCTTCCGGTGCCGGGATGGGGGAGATGCTCCACACCGCGGAGAAGGACCTCCCGTCCTTGCGCAGTCCGCGCACCGGGAGGCTGGCGGCGCGCTCCTCGCGGGCGCACTCCAGCAAGCAGCGCAGCAGCGCCTCGCCGTCCTTGCCTTCGACCAGCACACGATGGGTGCGGCCGACGACCGCCGCGGCGCTGTAGCCGGTCAGACGCTCAAAGGCGGGATTGACGAAGGCGATGCGGCATTCGTCGCCCGCGTCCACCGTGATACGGACCGCGGCCTCGCCGGACCGGGCCAACACCCGATCGAATTCGGCCGTTGCGGTCATCGGCGCGGTCAGGGGCGGGGGTGCCAGGATGCGCGTCTTGGCGATGGCG
>JBGPEV010000213.1:0-5735 GCA_041482995.1 bacterium
AGGGCGTGGCGGCGGGTGCGCAGCAGGCTCTCATAGGCGGCCTGCTGGATCAGGGCATGCTTGAACAGATAGACCGATGCGTCCGGCCCGTCCTGGGGCAGGATCATTTCCGCGTCTGTCAGTTGCTTCAGAGCCGAGCGCAGAACCGGTTCCGCCGCCTGGGCGACGGTGGCCAGCAGCGCAAGATCGAACTGCCGGCCAATCACTGCCGCGGTCTGTGCCACGTCCTTGGCCGGCCCCAGGCGATCCAGCCGGGCCATCAACGAATCGTGCAGCGTGGCCGGCACCGCCGATCCCACGCCGGATTCCCGCATCGTCTTGGTCAACTCTTCCAGGAACAGCGGCACGCCGTCGCTGCGGGCGATGATTTGCTGCTGGAGCAGCGGGGTCAGGTCCTGCCCTTCCGCGATCCGGCGCACCAATGCCGCGCAGGCCTCCGCGCCCAGCCGGGAGCACGACAGCAGGCTGACGTGGGGTTGCCCGGACCAGGGCGCCGGGAATTCGGGCCGGTACGTAATGACCACCAGCACGGGGGTCTGCGGCACGCGGGCGATCAGACCGTCCAACAGGACTTGGGTCGTGGGATCGATCCAGTGGGCATCCTCCACCTGAAACAACACGGGGGACTGCCGCGCCAGGGCCAAAAGCTGCTCTATCAGCAGTGCGATCGCTGCCGTCTTGCGTTGCGCGGGCGTCAATTCCAGCGCGGGCAAATCTGCTCCGACCGGCAACCCCATCGGGCCGGCAAGCAGCAACACGTTGCGCCCGGAGTCTTGGCCGGTGCGCGCCAATAGCTCGCCCAGCTTGCGGAGTTTGTCGGGCGGCGCATCCTCCGGGGCGAACCCGGCGCCGTACTCCACGGTGCGTAGTACGGGATGGAGTGCGCTGTTGCGGTGCAGGGGAGAACACTGGCAGCGCACCCGCTGGGAGCCCCCTTCACGCACCCGTTCCCCCAGGGCTTCCAGCAGGCGCGACTTGCCCATGCCCGCTTCCCCGGACAGCAGCACCACCTGGCCTTGGCCTTGAGAGGCCAGGCGCCAACGGTCCAGCAACATACCCAGTTCCGCGTCCCTTCCCAGCAGCGGCCCGAGCGCCTGATGGGCCGCCGCGAAACGGCTTTCCGTCGTCCGCTCGCCCAGCACGCGCCACACCGGCACGGGCTGGCTGAAGCCCTTGAGGGCATGATCGCCCAGGGAGACGATCTCGAACGCCTCCCCCAGCAGACGGCGCGTGGCGGCGCTCGCAACCACCATGCCCGGCTCGGCCAAGGCCTGCAGGCGGGCCGCCAGGTTGGGCGTATCTCCGACAATGGACTCTTCCTGCGACGAGCCTGCACCGATCAACTCGCCCACGACGACCAGCCCGGTGGCGATGCCGATGCGGGCCTGGAGCGGTTTGCCGTCCGGGCGGATCAGTTGGCTCACTCCGGCGACGATCTCCAGGCCGGCCCGCACCGCCAACTGCGGCGCGTCTTCATCGGCGTGGGGATAGCCGAAGAAAGCGAGCACACCGTCGCCGAGGAATTTCGCCAGGAAGCCCCCGAAGCGCTCAATGGCACCCGCGCACGTGTCTTGGTATTGGCGCAGCACCCGGCTGAGGTCCTCCGGGTCCAACAGCGCGGAAAGTTCGGTCGAACCAACCAAGTCGCTGAACAGCACGGTCACTTGCCGCCGCTCCGCTTGGCGCGCACCGAGTTCCGCAGGCAAGGGAACAGCCGGAGCGCCCGGCGGCAGGGGAGCCGCCGCGGCGGTGGGCGGTTTTGCAGCGGATCCCGCGTCACGCAACTTGGCGGCTTCCAGCAGGAACTTGCGCCGGTGGCCGAGCGAGAACCCCAGCCGCTCCAGGTCCTGATCCGTCAGCGTGGGCACGATCTCCAGATCGATGTCGCTAGCGCGGAGCGGGGTCTCATAGCGCTCCAGACCCAGCCGGGTCAGCCAACTCCTCAAGTCAGCCATGTGCCTGCTCGGAGAAAGGAATCGGTGCGGCATGTAGCGGATGCCGACCGACGCAATGCGAACCCAACGCTTCGCAGGAAAAGCGCGCGCGTGTGCCGATGGATACCCCCGCGCATTCGTTACCACAATGATTAAAAGCGCGTAACAAAACAACAAACTGCCTCAACACAAAGGGCACAAAGAGCGGCGAAGTTTTCACGCCGACTGATCGAGCGATTTGAACCAACTGAGCGAACTGATGCGCTACTTCACCTTTCTCAGAATTGCTGCGCCGAGGAGTGAAAGCCTCTTTGTGGTATTCGTGGTCTTCGCGTTTCAGCAGTTTTGTTGGACGCTCTAATGCGGAAGCCACGTGCGTGCGTCATGAGCACACACGCCAAGCGCCCCGCATACCCTTCCGCCCGCCCCCATCGTGTCCCTGCCCTCGCTCCCGTTCGCGGGGAGAGAGCCTGTCCTGACCCCTTCGCGGCGCTCGAGGGCAGGCGCTGTCGAAGGATGCCAGCAAAAAATGCGCGCAGCGCCAGAACCACAGGGCGCTTGTGGGAGGCGCCAGCAGCACCGGCGGCGGAGTGGGGTTCCTCGGACGAGCGCTGCGGCTCCGCCGGACCCCTATCCCCCGGCCCCTTTCCCCGTAAACGGGAGAAAGGGGAGCAGACACGACTTCGGGCGGAGGCTGGCGCTGTCCAATTGACCGGATGCCACGGGTGGAGAACACCAGCCACAACCCTCCCCCGCCCCATCCTCTCCCACTTGCGGGGAGAGAGCCTGTCCTAGATCGCAGCGCCAGCAAATAGCGGCGGAGTGGGGTTGCTCGGACGAGCGTTGCGCCTCCGCCGCGTCCCGCGACAACGTGGAATGCGCGATCTGGGCATGCGCTGGCCCAGGGAGCGGCCCATCGCTCGCCCGAGGCGGCTCAAAATGACCGCCGTCCCCCCTGATTCCATTTCGCATTCGATGATTCATTATCCGCCCGTCGTAGGGGCACGAAATATCGTGCCCCTACAACACGCAAAATTTCACGAATGAATGCGAAATGGAATGAGGCGGATTCGCTGGATATCGGGCAGGCGGTTTACTTCACGGTATCGAAAGGTTTGGCGGCGTAGACAACCCTGCCATTCACGACGGTCAGCAACGAGACCGTGCGGCCGATGCGCTCCACCGGAATGGTGAAGTAGTCCTGGTCCAGGATGGCGAAGTCCGCCAGTTTGCCCGATTCCAGCGTCCCGCGCTTGTCCTCGTCGAAGCTGAACCAGGCGCTGCCCACGGTGTAGAGCCGCAGCGCCTGCTCCCGCGAGGGGGTCTCGTCCGGGCCGCGCGTGGGCCGGCCGCTGACGGTCTTGCCGTCGACCATCCACTGCAGGGCGACGAAGGGGTTGTAGGAGGCGACGCGGTGGGCATCGGTGCCGGCGCCCACGTGCATGCCGGCACGCACGCCCGTCATGATCGGGGGCATGCGCTCGAGGAAACTCTGCCCGCGCAGGCTGAATGCGACGTCGCCTTGGAAGTACATCGCGTCCTGCAGGGTCCAACCCACGCCCAGGGCCTTCATGCGCGCCAGGGTTTCCGGCGTAGCGTCGTCCAGGTGCGCGATCGACCACCGCAGCCCGGTGATCGGGATCTCGCTGTTGAGCCGCTCAAAGAGGCCCAACAGATGATGCACCGATCCATCGTTGTTCCAGTGGACCGTCACGGCCAGCTTCTGGCGCGCCGCCCAGCGGATGATCTCGTAGAACTTTTCCTTGACGGCATCGTTGGGACTGTTGTTGTTGTACATCCCGCCCGTAATGCGCTCGCCGATGCCGTTGAAGTGCAGCATGTCGTCGCCAAAGCCCATGGGCAGCATCTGCGTGACGTTGCGAAACTCGTCGAATTCGGCGCCGATGTTCTGCGCGAAAATGCTGTAGGCCACCCGCACGGTCAACGCCCGCTCGCCCCAGACTTGGAACAATGGGGCGTATTGGGACGGCGCAATGCTGAACCCGCCGGGGTCCACCACGCCGGTCACGGCGAGCCGGTTCAATTCCGTGAAGAATTGCTTCGTGCCGGCGACGCTGTCCTCGAACGTGGCTTTGGGCAGGCGGTCGAACAAGGCGGACACGCCGACAATATCCCCGCTCAACCAACCGGTGGGCGCGCCCGCCGCATCGCGCTCCAGGCCCATGCGCGGCGGCAATGCCTCGGGCGAAATGTTGAGCGCGGCCAAGGCCTTAGGCGTCATCAACACCGCGGCGTAGAACAACTGGATGTAGACGGGGTTCTCGGGCGCCGCCGCAACGATTTCGGCGACGGTGGGCCGCCGGCCCTCGGCGAACTGTTTCTCGGTCCACCCTCCTGCGACGATCAACCACCTTCCGGGGCGCGACCCGGCGGCGGCGCTATGGATGCGGGCCATGGCTTCGGCAATGGTATCCGCACCGATCCAGTTGACTTCGGTCGCGTAGGTCAGCGCGGCGCGCACGGCGTGGATGTGCGAATCGATCAAGCCCGGAATGACCGTCCGGCCCCCGGCGTCCACTAGGCGCGTGGAGGGACCCGCCAGCGGACGCACCGCATCCGCCGTGCCCACCGCCACGACCTTGCCGTCGCGCACCGCCAGCGCTTGGGCGACGGGCGCCTTGGCGTCCAGCGTGGCGATCTTGCCATTGGTGACGATCAAGTCCACCGGCTGCGCCCACGCCAGGAGCGGGAGCAGCAGCAGCGTGGCCAGCGCGGAGCCGATTGAAGCCGGAATGCGGCGCATGCAGGCCAAAATGGACATGCTGGGACCCGTCGCTGGTTGTTTGCCGGCGCGCCCGATAACCAGTAGACAGCGGGGCGTCCCCTGCTTCCAGGCCACTTCATATGTTAGGCGCGGGGAGATGTCCATCGGGCGCCCAGGTTGCCGCCGCGCTCCCCTTGGCGTATGGCAGCGAGTAGCCACTCCCGCTCGATCCGCACCTCCCGCCGGAGGTCCCATTGCGCCACTTCGTGGTTCTGCTCACACTTCTGCTGGTATCGCCTGCGCTCGACCCGTCGCTCGCATCCGCGCAGGTGCAGACCTTCCGCAAAGAGGTGCGGCAGATCATGGGCAGCGCGCAGTCCCCGGACGACGCCCGTGCGGCGGCCGTTGCCAAGGCCAAGCGCGACGCGTTGGAAGAGGCCGGCACCTGGCTCGAAAGCCTGAGCGAGGTGAAGAACCTTAACCTGGCCCGGGACGACGTGACGGCCTTGGCCAGCGGCGTCACCCAGACCACCATCCTGGAGGAGCAGCCGTTCGTCGAAGGCAGCGCCCTGGGCCTGCGCGTGGTGGCCGAGGTGCGGGTGGACAACTCAGGACTGAAGGAGCGCGTGCGACTGTTCCTCGCCGACCGCCAGCGCCTGGAACAGGCCAAGGCCGTCAACGCGCGGGAGAAGGAACTATTGGCCCGCCTGGCGGACCTGGAACGCCAGATGGCCGCGATGAAGGCGCGGGGGGAATCCACCACGGCCCTGCGCGCCGCCGTGCAGGAGAATGCGCGGGGGTTGACGGCGCAGGAGTGGTTCGACAAGGGTAACGCGCTGTGGGATGCGGGACAGGGTAAGTACAGCGAACCCAGCCAGGCCCTTGCCTATTTCTCGGAAGCCCTGCGCCTGGACCCCAACAATGCCCGCGCCTACGGCAGCCGGGGCTTCGATTATCTCAACCTGCGCCATCACGAGTTGGCGATCGAGGACTACAACCAAGCCCTGCGACTGGACCCCAACAATGCTGGAGCCTACAACAACCGGGGCGCCGCCTATGCCGACCTGGGCCAGCAC
>JBGPEV010000214.1:0-5713 GCA_041482995.1 bacterium
AGCCGCCGGTGCCCTGCGCCGCCTGCACGAGCCAACCGAGCGACTCCAACTCGGTGCCGCGCAGGCCCAACGTCCATGCGGCTCCGTAGAATAGGATCACGGCGCCCAGCACCAAGCTGGGCAGCACCAGGTAGTGGCGGAAGCGGTCCTGCACCACGATGATGAGCGCGCCGAGCAGGACGCCGGGCACCCAGAGCATGGCCACCGGAGCGGTGAAGTGGGCCGGAAAGGTCTTGAGGGTGAGCCCCGTGCCGGTCATCACCTGCAGCCCCCCGCGCACCAGCAGCCAGCCGGTGCCGGCCAGCAGGCCGCCGATCACCGGGAAGGGGATGTAGCGGATCAGGCCTCCCAGCCGGTAGTAGCCCAGCAGGAACAAGAAAACCCCGATGCCCAGGGAACAGGTGCCCAGGGTCACGACGGCGATCCGGAACATCGCTTCCGGCGCGGTGCCGGCCGGCAATCCCGCGATCATCGCCTGGGTGATCAAGCTCAACACCAGCACCGGAGAGGCCGTGATGTTCGAGACGTGGCCCTCGTAGGTGCTGGCCACCGCCAGCACCAGCGACACCACCGCGACAGACAACAATCCGATCCCGATCCCCCGGGGGAGGAAGGGCGCCAACGGGCCGGAGAAGATCAGCGAGGCAAAGGAAGAGATGAACACCGTGACGACCAGCCCCACCAGCAGGCCCGCCAGCAAGCTGGGCACCAGGCGGCTCGGCTTCAACTCGCCGCGCAGCCCCGCGCGGGCCTCGCGCAGGCGATTGCCGATCCGGGCGCCGGCCAACCGGCCCATTCCGAGTGGAACCTGCACCGGCAACCTCATGGCTCCCACCTCTCGCGCCGCATCGCGGGACACCTCCCCCCCGAAGAATTCCGCCCCTTTGCAGCCCACAGGTAGCGCCTTCCCGTGGGGGCGGCTACACTTTTATTGTCTTGATTGTCGTCCAAGGGCAGGAGGGGAAACATGACCTCCGTCGGTTTTCGGGGTGCCCCCGAAGCGCAGCGGCGCTGGAACCAGGAGCACCCGTGAACCGGCTGGTCTTGTTCGATATCGACGGCACGCTGCTGAGCACCCAGGCCCACTCCGTGCGGGCCATGAAGGCCGCCTACGGGGCCGTCTATGGCCGTGACCCCAGCGCCATCGAGTACCGCATGGATGGGAAGACCGGGTTGCGGATCGCCTTTGAGTCGATGGGACTGGCCGGCCTGACCCGCCAGGAGATTGAGGCGGGCCTGCCGCGCTTCTGGGCGCGCTACGAGGAGGAGTTGCGCCGCACGGCGACACCCGAGCGCACGCGCGTGTTCCCGGGCGTGGCCGCGTTGGTGACCCAAGTGGCCCGGCTGCCCCAGGCGTTGCTGGGCCTGCTCACCGGCAATTGCGAGCCTGCCGCCCGCATCAAGCTCCAGGCCGCGCGCCTGGAAGGGTTCGCCCTGGGTGCGTACGGCGCCCACCACGAGGACCGGGCGGCGCTGCCCGCCGTCGCGGTGGAGCACGCCGAGCGGCTCTCCGGCCGGCGCTTCCAGGGCAAGGGAATCGTCATCATCGGCGATACCCCCAACGACATCCGCTGCGGGCGGGCGCTCGGGGTGAAGTCCATCGCGGTCGCAACGGGACGCTATTCCGCCGGGCAACTGGCCGGCCACGGGCCGGACCACGTCTTCCCGGATTTCTCCGACGTGACCGCCGTCCTGCGCGCCGTGCAAGCGTGATGAGCGAACCGCCCAAGCCCCTGCGCCCAAACGTGTGCATCGTGCTCACCGGCCGCGACGAGCGCCGTTTGCTCGTCTTCCGCCGGGTGGAATGGCCCACGTTCCCCAATCCTTGGCAATTCCCCCAGGGCGGGATGAAGGCGGGGGAAACCCCAGAGCAGGCGCTGAGCCGGGAACTGCGGGAGGAGATCGGCACGGACCACGTGGACGTGCTGCGCCGGGCGCCCCGGCCCATCGTCTACGAGTGGCCGCCCGAGATCGCGGCCTCGCTGGTGAAGGATCATCCCAAGCTCGCCCGTTACCGTGGCCAGGAGCAGCACTGGTTCCTCGCCCGATTGCGCAGCGGCACGGCGGAAATCCACTTCAACCATCTGCCGGCGGAATTCGACGCCTTCGAATGGGTGACGCCCCAGCAAGCCCTGGAGCGTGTGGTCGCCTTCAAGCGGGCGGCCTACCGCGCGGGACTCGCTGCGCTGGGGCAATTGGAGACGAGCGGGCGCCGGGGGTAGCCGCACCTGCACCGATCGCATCCGCTCTGCCGTCTTCTCCGACATCAACCCCAAGCAACGATCCTTCACCCCTTTTCCGCCGACACAAATCTCTTGGCGTCACCCGCATCCGGAACCGCCGCCGCCGCATCGCCCGGCGGCCGGTCCACGGCGGGGCCGTCCTGGATGGGGAAGTACAAGGCCACCTCCGTCCCCTGGCCGGGCAGGCTGCGCAGGGTGGTGTGCCCCCCGCTTTGCTTCATGAAGCCGTGCACCTGGCTCAGGCCCAATCCTGGCCCCTCGCCCATGCCCTTGGTGCTGAAGAAGGGCTCGAACGCCCGCAACTGCACGGAATCGCTCATGCCCGCTCCGGAGTCCCGCACGCGCACGATCACGTAGCGCCCGGGGGTGACGAAGGCCGCGGCAGCTTGCGCCGCGCTCACGTCCTCCACCGCGGTGGATACCGTGAGGGCGCCGCCCTTGGGCATGGCTTCCTGCGCGTTCAATGCCAGGGCCACGATGGCGGTCTGGAACTGGGAGCGGTCCACCCGGACGCCGGGCAATTCCGCCTGAAGGGAAAAGTCCAGGTGAATGGCCTTGTCCATCAATCCCGCGAGGAACTCCCCGGCATCCCGCAGGGCGCCGTTCAGGTCGAACACGGTGGGCTCCAGGCGCTGGCGGCGCGAGAAGGCCAGCAGTTGCCGCGTGAGCGCCGCCCCCCGCTGCACCGCCTCCAGCGCGGCCGCGGCGCTGCGGACGGCCGGGTGGTCCGCCGCGCTGTCCAACTGAATCAACTCGAGGTAGCCCTGGATGGACATGAGCAGGTTGTTGAACTGATGTGCGACGCCCCGCGCCAGTTGTCCCACGGTCTCCATGCGGTGCGAGCGCTGCAATTGATCTTCGGCCAACCGTTCCGCGGTAATGTTGAAGTAGACGCCGTCCCAGACCACCTCTCCCGACGGCCCCGGCCGCGGCGTGGCCGCGCCGCGCAGCCATTGCTGGCCCTGGTTGGGCGGGCGAATGCGGAATTCAAGGCTCCACGCCGACAAATCCCGGGCGGACTGCTCAAAGGTTTCGCGGATGCGGCTGACGTCGTCCGGGTGGGTGATGGCGTTCAAGGCGGTGACCCCCTTCAGCACCTGTTCCGGCTCCACCCCAAAGACCTCCAGCACCTTCGGGTTGATGAAGCTGTAGTGCGCGGTGCCGTCCGGCCGGCGCACGCGCTGAAACACCACGGCCGGCATGTTGCTCGCGATCCCTTCCAACTGGTGCTGGCGCTCCCGCACCCGGGCCTCCGCCTGCTCCAACAAGGCGTGCTGCCGGGAGACGGCCCAGCCGAGCAGGAAGACCGCGACCGAGATGCCAAACAGCGTCACGACGAACTGCACGACGAGCCGGCGCCAGGGCTGGAGCGCGTGCTCCAGGGACATGGAGACCGACGCGATGAGCGGAAATTCGGGGACGGTGCGGTAGTAGCCGATCCGGTAAATCCCGTCCAACAGGGAGGTAAACGTGAATGCGCCCCGGGGACTGTGGGCCGCCAGGGCCGGAATCGTGGCGTTGACGGGCAGCCGTCCGATGCCCGAGTCCAGCCGCGGACGGCGGATCAACAGGACGGAATCCCGGCGCAGCAGCGTCACCAGGCCGTCCGTTCCCACGTCCAGGGTGGCGAAGAAGCGCTCGAAGGTATCCGATTCCAGGTTCGCCACCGCGATGCCCTGGAATTCGCCCCGCGCACCCGCCAGCCGGCGGCTGATCGGATAGCGCCACTCTCCCTCGACATTGCGCTGCGGCAGCCCGATGTGCAGGGGAGGCGTCGTGCCCGCCTGGTGGGCAAGGAAATCCTCCCGCTGGTCCACGCGGGGAGCATTGCCGCGCACGGGCTCCGAAGCCAGCCAAAGTTGGCCCGTCCGGTCGTAAAGACGGATGGAGCGGATCGTGCTGTCCCGTTCGGCCAGATTGCGCAGATATTCCGCCGCCGCCCGTTGGCGTTCCGGCGCCGACCAGCGCGGCGACTGGGCGGCGATGTCCTGCAACGTATTGTCGATGTTCTGCAGCGTCTGATGGGTGTATTCGCCCAGGGCCAAGGAGAGATTTTCGCAGGCGGTTTCCGCCAGCGCCAGGTAGCTGTTGCGCTCCAGCCACAACTGCAGCGCGCCCGCGAGCCACACCAGCGCCAGCAGCGCGGCCAGCGCGGCATACAGCAGGGGCCGGAAGGGGATCGACCAGACCCGCCGCGGCAGCCACTGGGTCAACCATTGCGGCATTCCCGATCTCCTGCTGAAACGGCCGGATGCCAGGATCGTGGGCGGCACCCGGTCACCCGGACGATAGGACACCGTGCCGCTGTCTTCCCCTACTCCACCTGGGCGACGCCTGCCAGGGTCCATGTGGGGGATTGAACGGCGGCTGCATCGTCGCCCGGTTCGTCCGGGGACCCCAGCCTTCAGGCCGCGGCGAGTTCCGCCATCAGGCGCGTATTGCGGCAGGAGAAGTAGGATCGTCGAATACCAACGGGATCGATCGGCATCAACCCGCCTGTTCTGCCAGCAAGCCCGCCGGGCGAAGACCCGCACGGGGAATATCCGGCCGAACGATTGGCGGGGTGGAAGCCGGCGCTTGCTGCCTTTCCGTGCGCCGGCATTCCCCGCGCCGGCATTCCCCCCACAGCGATTACAGCGCCTTCTTGATCTTCGCGATCAAGTCGTCGGTGGCCCGCTGCGCGGCTTCCATCAGTGCCGCTTCGGTATCCTTGTTCAGCAGCACGCCTCCCGCTGCCAGGGGGACACTCTTGTCGGAGGTTCCCCTTTCAAACTCTCCGCCACCGAAAGTCATCACGATCTTGCCGTCGGCCGAGACGATGGTCGGCACCACGAGCGCAACGCCCTTGGCGGTGCCGGAGCCGGCCATGGAAGACAGCATGCCCCCGGGCTTGTAGTCGAAACTCATGTCCACCACCATCACCGCGTCCACGTTGAGCGCCTTGGCGGCCGCGGCAATGTGGCCCATCAGGGCGTTACGCTCCTTGACGCACTGCTCGTTGCTGCCGAACATGGGTTTGACGCACTCGGGCAACAGCGCCGAATTCACAAAGGGCAACGGCTGGTACCAGGTGTCCAGGGCGCGCAATCCCTTCAACGCCGGATCCATTTCGGTCACCTGATCCGCGCCGCTGGCGAGATCCTTGATGGCCTGGGAATTCCCATACTCGGACACGGACTTGAACTTGAGCGGGGATTGCGCCGACAGTTTCGCGGTCAGATTGTTGACCACCGAACCGTACAGCGCCTGCATATCGACGTCATTGGCCGTTGACGCGCCGGTCATCGATGCCACGGCGGTGACCGTCTTCAGGATTCCGCGGCCCTCCACGTTGGTAATGGCGGTCGGCGAGTAGGCGGAAATTACCGCGACGGTCCTCACCTTCTTCACTTCGGGGGTGAAGGTCACCTTGGCGCTGGAGGAGCAGTTCGTCACCGCCCCTGCCAAGACCACGAAGAAACCAAACTTGA
>JBGPEV010000215.1:0-5673 GCA_041482995.1 bacterium
CATCCCTGTCTCACATGAACTGCCTTTTTCACCACAAAGGACACGAAGGACACGAAGGAGTTGGGTTTCCCGCCACCGGTGCGGATCGAGGCAGGATGGGACACCGTCTGCACCCGGCCCTCGCTCGTTCCATTCTTCCCTTAGCAGTTCTTCGTGTCCTTTGTGTCCTTTGTGGTGAAAAGGCAGTGCGCGGTTGTTGTCAATCCCCTTGAATCCCGCCCGCACGGGAGTATGCTCCGGCAGATGCTTGGCCGAGGCAACGGGAACGGTCCGGCCCAATGACCCCCATCGGAGAGGAACCATGGCGCACACATTTCTGCCCCTGAAAACGGTGCACAAGTCCACCGGATACTCCCACGCCGCGAAGGTGGGGAACATGCTCTACATCGCCGGCCAGATTTCCATGGACAAGAACGGCAAGCTGATCGGCAAGGGCGACATCACCGCCCAGGTGAAGCAGGCCTATGCCAACCTGGCGAGCATCTTGAAAGAAGCGGGCGGTTCGCTGAACAACATCGTGAAGATGACCACGTATATTACCCATCATCGCTACCTGGAGCCCTACCGGGCCGTGCGCAACACGGTGTTCAAGGAGCCCTTTCCCGCCAACACGCTGGTGGTAGTGGAAAGCCTGGCGGACCCGGATTACCTCATCGAGATCGAAGCGATCGCGGCGCTGGACCAGCCGACCTAGCGACGGACCCGCGCGACCGCGCCCCGGCTCGGGTCCCAGCACCGGGCGGCGCCCCTGGCCGGACCGCTCCACGCTCCGGCGTAAGAGTCCTTCCTGCGCGGCGGTTTTCCGGCGCCACTGGCACGGCTGCGGCGGCCAGCGCTGGGCGATGCCCAGTGAGGTGGTCCCGCGGCACGCCCGGGTCCGGCCCATTGCGGGTCGTGCCGTTCTAGGAAGGGTCTCGCGCCCTGCAAGGGGGGAAGCGCCGCGGGAGAGCGCCCTCCCGGAACCTCCCACTCCCGCACCGCGTTCCCCGCCGCTGCCGCTCGGGCGAGACCGCGCGCCACGCGGACCGTCCCGCGCATGGGCGATGGGCGGCAAATCCGTTTCAGGTCCGCGTGCCGATTTCGGATTGCGGAGTCAAATCAGCGGGATTGATCGGAACCGCGCTTCTCTTTTCCCGTTTCATGTTAGAAGGTCTCAAGTACTTCCCAGACCGTGCTGATTCCACCCTTGGCTGACCGGCAGGAAAGGTCGGCGACCGCACCGGTGGAGGCACGCCCTGCTCAGAACCCCGTGGCGGTGGTAAGCCATGACCTCGAATTTCCGACAGATCATCCAATCCCTGCCCCAGGCGGTGCTCGTGCACCGCGGCGGGCGCGCGCTCTTTGTCAATCCCGCCTTTACGGGCTTGACCGGCTGTCCCGCGGAGGACTTGCACTCCGTGGAGCGCCTCTTGGGCGGTGCGCCCTGGAAGCGCTTGTTGGCAGACGCGCGGGAGCAGGCCGCCGCCCCGGTGGTAGACCATCAGGGCCGCCCGCTGTCCCTGCGCACCCGGCGGACGGAGGTAACGTGGAAAGGCGCCCCGGCCTGGCTGGAAACGCTGGAACGCAGCGCGGGGCCGGACAATGGCGCGGCGGACGGCAACGCAGGGGATCGGGACTATCGGATCCTCGCGGACACCTGCGCCCAAGGGGTGCTGGTTCACCGCGCTGGGCAGGTCCTCTATGCCAACGCGGCCTTGGTGCGCCTGTTGGGTTACCGCTCCACGCGGGAAGCCTATCGCGGCAATCAGGCCCTCACGCGGTTTGACCCCGCGCACCTGGCGCAGATCGTCCGCGCCGCCCAGACGGATGCCGGGCGAGACGCCGACGACGCCTCCCCGTCGCAGCCGGTGGAGGTCTCCATTACTCGCGCCGACGGCGCCCAGCGCTGGTTCAGCACCTGGAGCGCCGTGATCGATTGGCAGGGCGAGCCCTCCATTGCCACGACCGCGGCCGACGCCACCGAGCGCATCCGGGCCGAGCGGACCGCCCTCGCCCGCGAGCGAAATCAGCGCCAGGCGGAGGAAGTGGCCCAAATCGGCCATTGGGAATGGGACCTCTCCTCCCAGAACATCGCCTGGTCCGCCGGCACCTATCGCATCTACGGCCGCTCGCCGGAGACGTTCCAGCCCACGGTGAAGAACGTGCTGACGGCCGTCCATCCGGAGGACCGCGACGCCGTGGCCGATGCGCTCAATGTCGCGCTCCGCGAGGGACGCTCCTTCACCCAGGAATTTCGCGCGCTGAGTCCGGATGGCACGGTGCGCCAGTGCGTGGACCGGGTCACGGTTGACCTGGACGGGGCCGGCCAGGCCGCCCGGCTCTTTGGCGTGCTGATGGACGTGACCGACCGGCGGCTGGCGGAGCGGGAGTTGAACGACAGCCGCCGCCTGCTGGAGACCGTGTTGGAGTCCATTCCGTACAGCCTGTTCGTCAAAGACGCCGACGGGCG
Organism: bacterium; assembly: GCA_041482995.1. Taxonomy (GTDB): domain Bacteria; phylum SAR324; class SAR324; order SAR324; family JACQKK01; genus JBGPEV01. The sequence goes on from JBGPEV010000215.1 coordinate 2,450, forward strand.
CTTCCTGCTGGTGAATTCCACCGAGGCCGCCGCCTGCGGGCTCACCCCGGCGCAGATGCGCGGTATGCGCACGGAAGACCTGCCCGGTATCGACCCGGAGTCGGTCGCAAGAGCGGTGGAGGAGGAGCGCTCCATTGTCGAGTCGGGGCGCCCGGTGCTTCACGAACAGCGGCTGAGCGCGCCGAGCAGCCGGAAATCCGCCTGGCGGCGGGTGAACAAGGTGCCCCTGCGCGACCCAGCCGGCCGCGTCGCCGGGATTGTGGGCTTGTCGGAAGACATCACCCAGCGGGTCGAGGCCGAGCGGCAGTCGCAGGCGCAGCAGGATCTGCTGCGCGCAGTGATGGAAACGATCCCCCATGGACTGTTCGTCAAGAGCCCCGACGGCCGATACCTCCTGGCCAATTCGGCCTACGCGAACGTGTTCGGTGTCACGCCCGGTGAGTTGACAGGTCAAGGGCCGGCGGAAATACCGGGTTTCAACCGGGACTTCCTCGCCGACATCCTCGCCGACGACCGCGCGCTGCTGTCCTCCGCCAAGACCACGATCAGCAAGGAGGTCCCCTCCCTCGCGACCAAGTCGCTGGGCCGCTTCCACCGGCTCACCAAGCTGCCGCTGCGCGATGAGCGGGGGACCGTGATCGGGATCGTGGGCATGGTGGAGGACATCACCCAAAGCCGCGCGGGCGAGCGCAAGCTCGAGGAGAGCGAGCAGTTGCTCAAGGCCGTGGTGGAGTGCGTGCCCCAGGCGCTGATCGTGAAGAACCGCGCGGGCCGCTATTTGCTGGTGAACAGCCAGTTCGCATCGCGCTTCGAGATGACCCCGGAACAGGTGCAGGGCAAGCTCACCTCGGAACTGCCGGGACTGACCGGACCGTTCCTGGACATGATGCTCGCCGACGACAACACGGTGCTGGAAACCGGGCGGACGGTCGTGCGCGAGGAAATGCCCTCTCCCGCCCCCACCCAGCAGGGGCAGTGGCGCCGCCTGATCAAGCAGCCGCTGCGCAACCCCGCGGGCGAAGTGATCGGGATCGTCGCTACCGCGGAGGACATCACCGAGCGGCACCGGGCGGAGCAGCAGGTGAAGGAACGCGAGCAACTCCTGAAAGCGGTGACGGAGTCGATCCCGCACGGGCTGTTCGTCAAGGACCTGGAAGGCCGCTTCCTCCTCGTCAACAGCCTGTACGCCGCGCAAGCCGGCCTGACTCCCGACGAGGCGCGCGGCCAGCGCACCGGAGATTTGCCGGGGATTTCGAGCGCCTTCGCCGCGATGGTCGACGAGGACGATCGCCGGGCCTTGGCCAGCGGGAGACCGGCAGTGCGGGAAACGCCGTTCGTCCCCCGGTCCACCGGAGCGGCGCAGTGGCTGCGGATCATCAAGCAGCCGCTGCGCAACGGTGAAGGCGCCGTCATCGGCCTGATCGGGACCACCGAGGACGTCACACAGCGGCGCGAGGCGGAGCAGCAGGTGAAGGAAAGCCAGCGCCTGCTGCAGACCATTATCGATACCCTGCCCCAGGCGATCTTTCTCAAGGATTTGGACGGGCGGTTTCTGCTCGTCAACGATGCCTACGGCGCCATCCGGGGGATCGGCAAGGAGCAGGCGGTCGGCAAGCGCACGGCGGAGGCCAGCAGCGGCACCGCCCAGCAGACGGAGCGCTGGGTGGCGATGGACGCGGAGGTGCTCCGCACCGACCGCCCGGTGGTCGACGCGGAGTTCCCCTACGTCTACCCCGACGGACACGAGGGCATCCGCACCCTCACCAAGCTGCCCTTCCACGATGCCTCGGGCGCGCCGGCGGGCGTGCTGGGCGTGTCGGAGGACATTACGGAGCGCAAGCAGTCCCAGGAGCAGTTGCGCGCGAGCCAGCGCCTTCTGCAGGCGGTGTTCGACACCATTCCCCACTCGGTGTTCGTGAAGGACCGCCAGGGCCGCTACTTGGCGATCAACCGCGCCATGGCCGACTTGTGGCACACGCGGCCCGAGGCGGTGGTGGGCGAGCGCATGATCGGCCGGCAGAACCGCCCGGCCGGGGAGTACGAGTCCGCGGTGGATTCCGACCGCGAGGTGCTGGAGTCCGGCCGCACCGCGGACTTCACACCCCAGCAGACGCTGCCGGACGGGCGGGTGCGCACGCTGCGCGTGATGAAAACGCCCCTGCGCGACGACCGGGGCGAAGTGATCGGCCTGGTCGGCACGGCGGAGGACATCACCGACCGCGTGGAAACAGTGCAGCAATTGCGCGACGGCGAGCGCCTGCTGCAGACCGTCATCGACACGCTGCCCCAGGCGATCTTCCTCAAGGACCTGGAGGGCCGGTTCGCCGTCGTCAACGAGGCGTACGCGCAGATCCATGGCCGGACCAAGGAGCAGATGCTGCGCACCACCACGGAGCAGCTCCCGGGCGGCGCCGCGCCGGAGAAGGATCTCTGGCTCACCCTCGATCGCCGAGTCGCCGAATCGCGGCAGGCGGTGACGGAAGATGCGATCCCTTTCACAACTTACACGGGTGCCCAGCGTATACTCACCCTCACGAAGCTCCCCTTTCTGGATGCCAAGGGGGAGTTCGCCGGCATCCTGGGCGTGTCCGAGGACGTGACGGAGCGCAAGCAATCCGAGCAGCGGCTCCGGGAAAGTCAGCGCCTGCTGCAAACCATCATCGACACGCTGCCCCAGGCGATCTTCCTCAAGGACCTGCAGGGCCGTTACCTCGTGGTGAACGGGGCGTACACCCGCATCCGAGGGCTGTCCAAGGAGGAGATGATCGGCGCGTCCACGCGCGAAGTGCGCCATCCCGCCGCCGAGGAGGTGGCGTTCTGGATCGACATGGACCGGCAGGTGATTGAATCCCGGGGAACCGTGGGGCCGGCGGAGGGCCCCTTCACCATGCCCGATGGAAGCATCTCCACCCGCGTGATGTACAAGATTCCGTTCCTCGACGACTCGGGTGCCGTCACCGGCGTGCTGGGCGTCTCGGAGGATGTGACCGCCCGGCGCCGGGACGAGCAACGCCTGAAGGAATCGGAGCAGTTGCTGCAGACGGTGCTCGATACCATTCCGCTGGACCTCTGGGTGAAGAACCGCGAGCGGCGCTTCGTCCGCGTCAACGCCGCCATGGCCCACCGCTGGGGGTCTACGCCCGAGCAGATGGTGGGCCAGATGGCTCCCGCGGCTGCCCAGGCGCCCGAAGGGGAGCTGGGCCGCATCGCCGCCACGGATTTGC
>JBGPEV010000216.1:0-5654 GCA_041482995.1 bacterium
GCAAAGGCCAGCGCGTTCTCGCAGTGCCGCTGCACGCGCAGGGAGAGCGTCTCCACGCCCTGCAGGAACAGGAAGCCGTTGAAGGGCGAGAGCGCCGGACCCGGGTCGCGCAAGCCATCCACGCGGGCGCGGATGATGAACGCGATGTTGCCGAACTGCGAGCCCTTGCCGAATACCGCGTTGACGTTCAGCCCGTGGGAGCTCGGGCTGGGCTCGGTCATGAGCGGGTAGCGGCCCTTGGTCCAGTCGAACTTGCCGGAATCCACGATCAGTCCGCCGATGGACGTGCCATGGCCCCCGATCCACTTGGTGGCCGACGCGACCACCACGTCCGCCCCGAAGTCGATGGGCCGGCACAGGTAGCCCCCCGCGCCGAAGGTATTGTCCACCAGCACCGCCACGCCCTTGCCGTGGGCCACTTTGGCGATCGCCTCCAGGTCGGGCACGTTCAGCTGCGGATTGCCGATCGTCTCCACGTAGACGGCGCGCGTCTTGTCGTCGATCAGCCTGTCGAATTCCTCCGGCTTGTCGCCCTTGACGAACTTCACGCCGATGCCCAGGCGCGGCAGGGTCACCTTGAATTGGTTGTAGGTGCCGCCATAGAGGCTGCTGGTGGAGATGAGGTTGTCGCCCGCCTGGGCCAGTGTCGTAATGGCCAGCATCTGCGCGGCCTGTCCCGACGCCACCGCCAGCCCGGCCACCCCGCCTTCCAGCGCGGCGATCCGTTGCTCCAGCACGTCGCTCGTCGGGTTCATGATGCGCGTGTAGATGTTGCCGAACTCCTTCAGGCCGAACAGCGCCGCCGCGTGATCGGCGTTCTTGAAGGTGTAGGACGTCGTCTGGTAGATCGGCACCGCGCGCGATCCGGTCGTGGGATCGGGCTGTTGTCCGGCGTGCAATTGCAGCGTCTCGTAATGCAGAGGGGCTTGGCTCATGGCAGTGACTCTCGGCGTTGGGCGTGGTGGGGGCCGGTGGCAACGCCAGCGTGCCCGGTTGACGTATGAATCGTTAACATCACTAAATCGCTACATAGTGATGTATTTATATAGCGACAGGGGAAAGATCTGTCAATCAAAATTATTCGCCAACCGGATCAGAGCGATAGCCATATCCCGAAACCGGCCACGCTGGGCCTGCCGCCGCCCTGACGGTGGAGGCGGTTTCCACCTCAGCGCGCCGCGCGGTCTGTGGGAGGGTTGAGCGATCCTACTGAATGGGGCGGAGCGATGTGCCAGGATCCTGCGCCAGTGGGCCGGCACCCGTGGCGATGGCGGGACGTCGTCCTCGGCGGCGGCCGGCCAGATCCCGCGGCTTTGTGCTGGAACGGTTTGACGCCTTGCTCCAGCTCGCGCCTGGCCTCCATCGCGGCCTCATCGTCACGGTGGCCGGCGTATTCGTTCTCCTCCCCGTTCCGTTCAGCGACGGGCTTACGGACGATGACGGCGCCGCAAACCCGTGCGACAATAGGGGCGGAGCGGTGCTCAGGTCGAGCGCCCCGACGGGGGAATCCTGGCAGGAGCAACGGCGCAAGGCCGCGTCAGCGCGCAAGAAGCGTCCCCCAACCGGCCTGACTAGAACTGGAGAATGAGCATGAAGAAGGCTTGGGTAGCCCTGGCTGCGGGAGTATCCCTCATGCTGGGACAAGGCGTGGCTCGGGCGGATTTGCTTTCCGTCACGGCGGACATCCCTCTGCAATTGCAGTTGAAGCTCGATACGACCAACGTGAACAACAGCGTTGCGGGATACAAGGTGGGCGTGAGTCTGCCGTTTCTGGTGGGTTTCGGCTTCGAGAGTTACAAAGCGGCCTTGGACAAGAAGGACTTTGGAGCCAAGGGGGATTTGAACTTCCAGATCGTCGATATCTTCCTGAATCTCCCCATCCCGTTCGTGAACATCGCGATCGGTGCCGGAGCCGGCAGCGCGACGTTCGACCCCAGCAAGTTCGACTTTGGCGGCGGCACCTCGCTGAAACTCGACGCCGCGCCGCTCACCCAGTACTTCGTCAGCCTGGGCTTGCCCATCGCCGTCGTGTTTGACGTGCACTTGGGCTACCACGTGCTCAGCGGCAAGTTCGACACCAAGGCGACCAACGGAGGCGTCACGGTCAAGGATTCTTCCAATCTTTCCGCCACCATGATTTCCCTTGGGGCAAAAGTCGGCTTCTAGCCGCACCCGCCCGTGAGACAACAACGCCCCGGCCGCCGCTCGCGGCGCCGGGGCGTTCCGGTCCTTCCTGTTGTAGCCATCCAGCGGTGTTCGATAGATTGGCGGTCAGAGGCGCTCGGCCATCCGCACCACGTAGGCGTTCTTCAGGCGCGGATCGGCCTGTTCCAGCGCCTGCTTGAGCGCCAGCGCCTGCTCCTTGGTGAGCGGTTCCACCCGCACGCGCTGCACGGCGGCTCCCGCGGTGGTTTGTTGCACCACCTGCACCGGGTGCGCGCCCACGTGGGGCTGAATCAGCTTACGGTAGGTCTCCACGCAGCGGGCGGAACTGCACGCGCCGACCTGCACGGCGTAGCGGCTCGCGCCCTCGCCCGCGGCGGCGCGTGCCGACGTGGCCGGCTTCGCGGCCGCTCCGGCGACTGTGGCCGGCTTCGCGGCCGGTGCGGCGGCCGGGGCCGGCGGCGCAGGCGGGGCGGCCAGCGCCGGTGCAATCGGCTTGGGAGCCGGCGCGACCGGTTGGGAGTGCGCGGATTCCGGTTGGGAGAACGCATCGGTCTCGTTCTCATCCCCGTCCTGCTCCGCCGCGGCGGGCGCCGCCGGGAGCGCGGCCACGCTCGCGGCGGGGTCGGTCACGGGAGTCGCCACCGCGGGGATGCTGGCCGGCGGCACGGCACCGGCCGCCGCCCCTGCCCCGGCGGGCTGGGCGGGGGTCTCAAAGGGCACCAGGGGATTCTCGGTCAGGTGTACGGGATCGGTGGTTTTTGGCAGGGACAGGGCCAACCAGCCCGCTCCCATGCCCACGCCGAACAGCAGCAACGCCGTCATGGCCAGTTTGAATCCCAAGGGCAGACCGGGCCGCTTGGCCGGGAGCGCCGCCGGGGCCGGCACCGCAATGGCGGCGCGCGGCGCGGCCGGGGCCGGGTGTGCGCGGACTTCCGCGGCCGCGGGACGGGAAGCGGAGGCGCCGCCGGCTGCACTCGTAGGTGCGGCGGTTGCCGCCATGTGCGGTGCCGCGGCCGGGATCGGGTGCGCCGCCGGGCGGTGGGGTTCCGGGGGGTGGCCGGGAGCCGCGGACTGGGGCTCGTCGCTCCAGCGCACCTCGTCCAGCCCGCTCAGCCTCTCGAAAAACGCGCTGAAGTCCTGGATGATCATCTCCGTGCCATCGCTGGGGGGCAGCGGGGTGGAAGCGGCAGCGGGCTGAAACTCGGCGTCCAACGACCGGCCGGTCGGGTGCATGGGGGTCTCTCCTTCCCTGGAATGGCGGCGGCTCCGGCACCGTCCCTGTGCCGGAAATTTCCAAAAGAAATGCAAGAGCGAGGCCCAAAGGGCCGGTCTCCGGCCGCGGAAATCCCGATTGACACCCCGCCGACCCCATGTTACCTATCCACGTTTTCAAGCATGAAAGGGGCCGGAAACGGGTCCGTTTCGACCGGGCATGACCGCCGTTTGCCCCCAAAAAGCAGCGCTGGGGCGCCGTGGTGGCGCGCCGCGCCCACCCCTGCGGTTCTCGAAAGACGGGCGCACGGCCCCTGCCAGGATGGTTCCGGCGATAGCCTGGCGAAATTGCCCTGCAAAAGCGTAGCGCTCAATGGATTTCAAGACTTCCCCGCACCTCATCCCGATTTTCGACTACGACATCTTGCACATGCAGGTGAACACGCCGCTGTTCATCCTGGCGCTCGTCTTGGTCGTGATGCTGTGTCTGAACAAGCTGCTGTTCCAGCCCGTGCTCAACACGTTGGAGCGGCGGGCGGGCATCCTGAGTCGCCTTTCCCAACAGGCCGAGGCGCACCGCGGGGAGGTGGAGCTGCTGACCCAGGCGTACGAGGCCGACTTGGCCAAGGCCCGCACGGAAGTGGCCGAGGTGCGGCAATTGGCTCACGTGGAAGCGGAGCGCGCCGCGGAAGTCATCGTGCAGCATGCCCGCAAGGCGGCGGAAGACGCCATGGACCGGGCCATGACGGAATTGCGGCGGGACGTCGCCCGCGCCCATACGGAATTGGCGCAATCGGCCCAGCGCTTGGCGGCCGCCACGGCAAACCGCGTGTTGAACGGATGATGCTTCTCCCCTCCATCCCATTGCAGCGCGCCAGAACGGTCACGGCCCGGGGCGGCGCGGTGCTCGCCGCCGCGTTCCTGGCCGCCGGCACGCTGCTGGCCATGCCGGGCGCGGCTTGGGCGGAGGAGGGCCATGGGGCCGCCGCGGCCGCCGCTCACGGCAACCCGTGGCTGGATCTGCTCTGGAAAGCCGTCAACCTGGCCGTGCTGGTGGCGATCGTCTATTGGGCGGCCCGCAAGCCCATTGCCACGGGGCTGGCCAACCTGGCCAAGACGACCCGCGGTTCCTTCGTGGCGTCCCGCACGTCCGCCGAAGAGGTGGAAGCGGCCATGGCCGGTCAGAAGCGGAAGATCACCGGCCTGGCCCAGGACCTGGCCCGCATGGTGGCCGAGGCGCGCGCCGATGTGGAGCGCGAAAAGCAGCGTGCCCAGACCGAGGCCCAAGCCCAAGCGGCCAAGTTGCTCGCCGCGACGGAGCAGCAGATCGAGCAGGAAGTGGCCAAGGCGCGCACGGCGCTGCGGGCGGAACTGGCGGCCCAGACCGTGAAGCTGGCCGAGGAACTGATCCGCAAGCAGGTCTCCCCCGAGGAGCAGCAGCGCCTGGTGAACGAATATCTTCAGCAATTGGGTGCCCGTCCATGAGCGCCGTCATCGCCTCCCGCTATGCCAAGGCCTTGATGACCCTGGCCGCCCAAGAGCAGCAGGCGGAGCCCGTGGCCCAGGGCCTGGACGAAGTCGCCGGGCAGATCCGGGATTCAAAGGAACTCTCCGGGTTCTTGGACAACGTACGGGTGACCCGCGCCGCCAAGGCGCACGTGATGAAGGCCCTGCTGGACAAGGCCAAGCTCCCGGCGCTGGTCAACACCTTCGTGCTCTTCATCATGGAGAAGCGGCGCCTGATGCTGCTGGGCGAGATTGCGGACCACTTCCACCGCCTGGCGGACGAGCGGCTGGGCCGCGCCCAGGCGGAGGTCACCGTCGCCTCGGCCCTGGCCCCGGAGCAGGAGCTGCGCCTGAAGAAACAGTTGGAAGCCCTGGCGGGCAAGACCGTCACGCTGCACGTGAAGGTGGACCCCGCCCTTCTGGGCGGGGCCGTCACGCGCCTCGGCAGCACCGTGTGGGACGGCAGCCTGCGCCATCAACTCAACCAGCTTCGCGATTCGATCCTGAAGGGATAAGACGGCGATGAAACTGCGCGCGGAAGAAATCAGTTCGATCATCGAGAAAGAGATCGCCGCCTTTGGCAAGAAGGTGGAGTCCCAGGAGGTGGGCACGATTCTCACCGTGGGCGACGGGATTGCCCGCGTGCACGGCCTGGACAACGTGAAGGCCGGCGAGCTGCTGGAGTTTTCAGGCGGCGTGATGGGCATCGCGCTGAACCTGGAAGAGGACAACGTGGGCGTGGTGCTGATGGGCGACGAGCGCCACCTGAA
>JBGPEV010000217.1:0-5643 GCA_041482995.1 bacterium
ACGGAGAGGGAAACTGCCCGAATCATGGGCATGGCCGTTGTCTCCCTCCGTTTACGGGGGGAGACAGACCCGCCATGAGGCGGGTCAGAGGGGGGTGCGGCGCAGTGCCGACTCCCAAACTGAGCTAAGGGCATAGGCATTTCTGCGGATTCGTCGTTGTTGGCCCTTCAAATTGAGGTTTCTCCGCAATCTGGTAGGCTCCGGGCACGATGCGCACACCCCAAGGGAGGCGCCGTCCCATGACCGACCTGCCATTCCAATCCGCCAAGCAACTGGCCGCCGCCATCCGCCGCAAGAAGATCAGCAGCGTGGAACTGCTGGACCTGTATCTGCAGCGCATGAAGCGTCACAATCCCAAGCTCAATGCCATCGTCGTCACCGACGTGGCCGCCGCCCGCAAGCGCGCCAAGGCCGCCGATGCCGCCCTGAAGCGGGGCCGGCGCCTGGGCCCGCTCCATGGCGTGCCCATGACCGTGAAGGAATCCTACGACGTGGCGGGACTGCCCACCACCTGGGGCGACCCCAAGCTGAAGGGCAATATCGCGGGCCAGAACTCGGTGGCCGTGCAACGGCTGCTGGACGCGGGCGCGGTGATCTTCGGCAAGACCAATGTCCCGCTGATGTTGGCCGACTGGCAGAGCTATAACGACGTCTACGGCACGACCAACAATCCGTGGGACGTGACGCGCACGCCGGGCGGGTCCTCCGGGGGCGCCGCGGCCGCGCTCGCGGCAGGCCTGACGGGCATGGAGGCTGGGAGCGACATCGGCTCTTCCATCCGCAACCCGGCCCACTATTGCGGCGTCTACGGCCACAAGCCCACCTGGGGCATCGTGAGCCCGCGCGGCCAGGCGCTGCCCGGCGTTGTGGCCGAAACTGACATCGCGGTGGTCGGCCCGCTGGCCCGCAGCGCGGACGACTTGGCGATGGGTCTGGACGTGATGGCCGGCCCCGACGCCATTGACGGCACGGGTTGGCGGCTGAATCTACCGCCGCCGCGGTACAATAAGCTGCGCCCATACCGCATCGCCGTGATCCATTCCGATCCGGTTTGCGAAGTGGATCAAGAGGTTCAATCTCTGATCCAGAAGCTGGCGGAGTTTCTGGGTAAGCACAGGGTCAAGGTGGACGATCGCGCCCGCCCGGACATTGACAGCGACGAGGCCTACCGGATCTACCTTCAGCTCTTGGGCGGCGCCACCTCCGCTCGGCTCAGCCCGGAAGAGGTGCGGCAGCGCATGGAATTGACCCGGGGATTCGCTCCCGGAGACGAGAGCCTGAACGCGCGCCTGACGCGCTCAACGGTGCAGCGTCACGGCGATTGGCTGGTGGCGAACAACCAGCGCCATCGCCTGCGACTGAAGTGGGCTGAGTTCTTCCAGAGCTTCGATCTGCTGTTGTGCCCGGTGGCGTCAGGAGCGGCTTTTCCGCACAGCCAGCAGGGTCAGCGGTTGGCCCGCACCATTCCGGTCAACGGGCGGCAGGTCCCGTATATGAACCAACTGTTTTGGGCGGGCTACACGTGCGCGTTCAACCTGCCTTCCACGGCGGTCCCCATCGGCTTCACGCCCGGCGGCTTGCCCGTGGGCGTGCAGATTGTCGGGCCCCAATATGGCGACCGCACCTGCATCGCCTTCGCTCGCCTGCTGGAGCAGGAGTACCACGGGTTTGTGGCGCCGCCGGGCTACGAGTAGCGGCCGGTTGGACGAGCCGCGCTGCCCAGGCGCTTCTGTGGCGGGAATGCCCGTTGACTGGGACAGGAACCCGAGGCTCCGTTTGAAAATACCAAACGGCACCCAATGACCATTCAGTGCTTGCGGGGGAACAAGTCCCCCCGCAAGCAACTATTGGGTTCACAGGGCCGGCGTGCCTGCCTCTGCGCACCTCATCAGGGTGCAGGGAGCCCGCTCCCTGCTGGAGGTCTGGGGGCAACGCCCCCAGAAACCAGCCGCCTTTGGGCATTGGACGCATTTTCAAACAGAACCCCAGCAGCGGCGCCGGACAAATCCCTACTATCCGCCTCCGGGGCCGGCGGGCAAGGCGGATACCGAACGCAGCGCCGCCTCGACCACCCAGTCTTTCGTTGGGGCGGACAGCGCATAGGCGATCCGTCCCTGGGGATCGATCACGTATACGAGCGCGACATGGTCAATGTCCCCGGTCTTCTCGTTGCGGGTGCTGGCCACGTTGAACGCGTCCAATGTGCGGCCCACCGCCACGGGGTCCCCGGTGAGCAGCGCGGCCGAAGAAGGCATGCCCCAGCGGGTCAGCAAGCCTTGGAGCGTGCTGGGGGTATCGCGCCAAGCATCCAGCGTGATGATCACGATCGCCGGATTGAGCGGGGCGAGACTCGTCGCGGCGCCGGCCACCGTCGCCAGCGTCACCGGACAGATCGTCGTGCAATGGCCGTACGCAAACGTGAGCAGCACGAGCCGGCCGGAGTAGGAGCCGGGCGTGCGCGGGATGCCCTGCGCGTCGACGAGCCGGAAATCCGGCACGGGCCGGTTGAGCCGCGGATAGGTGGGCGGCAGCGGTTCCGCCACATCGGCACGGTTTCCGGCGTTGGTGGGGAATTCTGTCTCGACCAGCCGCATGCCCACCCACAGCCCTTCGGACGCCAGCGCCAGCAGGAAGGTGGCGAGCGTGAGGCGGCCGGCCAGGCTGCGCAGCAGGCCGCGCACTCCCAGCCGGAGGTCCGCGCCCCAGCCCGCCAGCATGGTCAGAAGCATTCCCAACGGGCCCGCCACCAGGGCGCCCCACCCATAAGCCGAGAGTTGGCCGTTCTGATCCGTGCCGAAGCAAATTTCCTGTACGCGCGCCAGCCAGGGCGCGGGGACCCGCACCCACGGTGGGAATGCCAAGCCCCACCAGATCAGTGTGCCGGCCACCCACAGCCCAAGGAATGTCCCGGCAAGCCATGCGCCGGAGTGTTTGGCGTCCGCGTTCATGGAATCACCCCGCCCGATCGGTGCTGCCTGGTGCCAAGTTCCGGCGGAAACCAGGCCGGATTGCAATATGGACATCCTGATCCAGATTATATACGGTCTGGAGCAGCTTGGGCGCAAGGGTGAGTTTGGAGGGCCCGCGGCAATCAGGCCCTGTTCCCAAGTTCAACACGTTCTCTCCTGGAGGACACCATGGCTGGGCAATCTGGTCCTTCCTCGGATCTTGTACCTCTGGCGCAACGCCTGTACGACAGCCCCTTTCTGCTGCTGCTGGCCGGGTTGATTGTGCCAACCCTGATTTTCACCGTCTGGGGACTTTGGGAGATACTGACCCTGGCGCCGGCAACTCTGCCGTAAATCCTCCAATGGCGGTGCGCACAAAGGAGCCAACGATATGCATTCCGGAATCGTTTCCCCAAAGGGGGTGTGGTGGAAGCCCGCTGGGCGGCAGGAGAAGCTCTGGGTCACCATCGCGTTCATCTGGTGCATGATCCTGTTCGCCATGATGCCCCTGTGGCACTTTCGCGGCGGGCAGAACCCGACCGGTATTCGGACGCGCGTGGACCCCGCCAAGTTCGAGGCGCGCGTCGCCAAGTTCGTGAGCGACTACAAAGTGGGCGAAGAGCAAGGCTTTCCGGTCGTCAAGCCGCCGCCCGGCAGCGAGGTCTATCTGCTCGCGCGGCAGTGGCAATGGTACCCCGTGCTGCAGTTGGAGCAGGGTGCGAGCTACACGCTGCATCTGTCCGCTCTCGACGTCAATCACGGATTCAGCCTGTATCCCCTCAATGTGAACTTTCAGGTGATTCCCGGATACGACTACGCCCTGCGGGTTACACCGAGCATTGCGGGGGACTTCCGGGTGATCTGCAATGAGTTCTGCGGCATCGGCCACCACATCATGGTTGGCAAGGTCGTCGTGACAACGAAGCCCTAGGCGCGCAGCCGCAGGGCGGGATGCCTCCTCTCTTTTCCGGAGCGTAACCATGAATGCCGCAATTCCCACCGCCACCGCCGATTTCCGTACGTGCCCCGTCACGCATCTGAAGGTGCACCGCTCCGCGGAGTCGTTGATCAAGGTCAACGCCGTCGCGGCCGTCCTCGTGTTCACCGTGGGCGTCACGGCGGCCATCTTGCTGGTGTTGACCCGGTGGCAGGCTGTGCACTTGCTGCCCGCGGATTGGTACTACCGCGTGCTGACGCTGCACGGCTTGAACATGCTGATCTTCTTCATCATCTTTTTCGAGATGGCGATCTTGTACTTCGCCGGCCCGGTCTTGTTGAATTGCCGGCTCCCCGCACCCTGGGCGGGGTGGATCGGGTTTGGATTGATGGTCGCCGGCGCGATCTTGGTGGACGTGATCGTTTACCAGGGCAAGGCCGACGTCACCTGGACCTCCTACGTCCCGCTGCGGGCGGACCCCCTGTACTATTTCGGAATCATCCTGTTCGCGGTGGGTGCGCTCATCGCGACCAGCCTGTTCTTCGCGACCCTCGTGGTGGCCCGCCGCGAACACACCTATGAGGGTTCGATTCCCCTGGTGACGTTTGGGGCGCTGACGGCGGCCATCATTGCCGTCTTTACGCTGCTGCACGGGGCGGCGATCTACATTCCGACCCTGCTTTGGTCCCTGGGCCTGATGCAGGTGGATCCGCAAACCTATCGGCTGGTGATCTGGGCGATGGGCCACGCCTCTCAGCAGATCAACGTGGCGGCGATGGTGTCCGTTTGGTACTTGCTGGGGGGCCTGACGGTCGGGGCGGTGGTGATCAACGAGAAGATCAGCCGCACGGCCTTTGTGCTGTATATTCTGTTCATCAATTTGGCCTCGGCCCACCACTTGTTGGTGGACCCCGGCTTTGGCCCGAGCTGGAAGATCGTCAATACGAGCTATTTCATGTATCTGGCCGTATTGGCGAGCATGGTGCACGGGTTCACCGTGCCCGCCGGGATCGAAGTGGGGCAGCGCGTGCGAGGCCTGACCAACGGCATGTTCGAGTGGCTGCGCAAGGCGCCCTGGGGCGATCCCGGCTTTTCGGGCATGTTCCTCTCGCTGGTCATCTTCGGGTTCCTGGGCGGGGTGACGGGCGTGACGATCGGCACCGAGCAGATCAACATGATCGCCCACAACACCCTGCGCATTCCTGGCCACTTCCACACCACCGTCGTGGGCGGCACGGCCCTGGCGTTCATGGCCGTCACCTACTACGTCATTCCCCTGATCTTCCGCCGGCAGATCGTGTGGTATCCGCTGGCGCGCATCCAGCCCTATCTGTTCGGTGGGGGCATCACGCTCTTGGCCACCGGCATGATCCTGGCCGGCATCTTCGGCGTGCCGCGGCGGCACTACGACATCTCGTTCACGAATGCCGCCTTCAAGCTTGAATACCCCGCGGCCGTGGACGTCTTTCTGGGCGTCATGGCCCTAGGCGGTGCCATCGCCTTCCTTGGGGGGCTCAGCTACGTCCTGGTCACGGTGTTGTCCGTGTTTTTCGGCAAGCCGGTAACCGAGGAATCCCTGCGCAACGGCACTGCAACGGTGCCGCAGGGCGTGTTGCGCCTGCCCGCCCAGCAACGCAAGGAAGAGTCGCATCGCGCGCCAGGGACCTACATTCTGGTGTTTATTTTCCTGGCGGTATTCGCGGCGTATTACTTCCTGAACTGGAAGATCCTGTCGCAGGTGTGGAAGGTCGGCTGATC
>JBGPEV010000218.1:0-5636 GCA_041482995.1 bacterium
GCTAACCACAGACCCTTCGCGGAGCCTGCCCTTGAGGGCACCGAAGGGCTCAGCGTGACAACATGGGGTCATTCTGAGCGCTTCGCTTCGCTCAAGGGTAAACTCCGCGAAGAATCCCTGTACAAAACCTGGAGCGTCCCAATTCGACCAATCCCGCATCCCCATTGGCCTCATTGGCGGTATCCCCTGACGCTACCCGGCGAACCGATCGGTGGATGGAGCGGACGTCAAATCTGTGTCATCTGTGAAATCTGTGGATGCTTTTCCCTACCGTGACATTTGACGCCTCCTGGACTAGGGTCCGGGCGAAAGGCGCGGAACCCTTCGCGCCTGGAGCGAAGTAGAGGCCACCATGGATGCGGGTCAGTTGCAGAAGCAATTGAAGGAACAAAGTGCCCGCCTGGGACTGCCCGGGGAGGTGGTGCAGCAGGCGCTGGAGACCGAGGACTGGTTTCTCGTGCAGGAATGGGCCATTCCCCGCCGCGGCAGCTTGCCCGCCGGCCCCCTATCCGAACTGATCCGCACGGCGGAGTCGCTGCTGCGTCTGAGCGTGTTTGCCCATCCCGCACGGCACAAGCGCGGCAAGTGCGTGCCCGTGGTCTTTGGCACCGGGGGCCACCGGGGGGAAATCGGCTGGGGCCTCACCTTCGCCCATGTCCATGCCATCCTCACGGCGCTGCTGCAGATGATCGCGCGCCAGAGCGCTGCCCAGCGCAAGCTCCACTTCGGCGCGGCGCACCGGGCGGCCGTGAAGGAACGGGGCTTCCTGATCGGCCACGATAACCGGCTGTTCAACCCGGAATTCTCCGCTTATGCGGCCCATCTGTTGAGCGCCGCGGGCTATCGCGTGGCCTACGTGGGGCGCATCGCCACCCCGGAGTTGTCCTACCTCACGCCCCGGCTGGGATTCGCGGGTGCGGTCAACTTCACCCCGAGCCACAATCCGTTCCGCTATGGGGGCATCAAGCTCAACCCCACGGACGGCGGCCTGGCGGGAAGCGAGCTGACCGACCCCCTGCAGGACGAGGCCAACCGGCTGCTCGACGCGCTGCGGCCCCAGGCTTGGCCGGCGCCGGAACGGTTCGAGCGCATCATCGCGGAGGAGGGCCGGCGCACCCCGCCCGTGGACTTGCACGAGGTGTATCTGCAGGGCCTGGAGCGCCACCCGGTGGTGCGGCTGGCCGATTTGGCCGCAACGCTCAAGCGTCCCCCGCCTGGGCGCGCGGTGCATTGGGTGGCCGACGCCGTGTGGGGCGCCGCCGTGCCGGTTTACCGCAAGCTACAGGCGCGGCTGGGCGCGGGCGTGCTCACCGTGATGCACACGGAGGACGACGCCTACTTCGGCGGGCAGACCACCGAGCCCAACGAGCAGACCCTGGGCGACGCCCTGGGCGTGCTGCGGCAGCAGGCGGCTCCCCTGAAGGTGGCGATCCGCAACGACCCGGACAGCGACCGCGGCTTGGTGGGCGACGCCGGGGGCGCCATCAAGATGAACCGCTTCGCGCCCCTGGTGATGCGCTATCTGCTGGATTTGGGCCGGGACGGCGGGCTGGTCACGACGCTGCCCACCAGCGGCCTGGGGCCGGATTTCGCCGCCAAACGCGGCAAGCCGGTCACCATCACCCCGACGGGCTTCAAGAACTTCCGTCCCCACCTGCTGGGAGGCCAGACGCTGGTGGCCTACGAGGAGAGCGACGGGATGACGATCCAGGGCCACACCCTGGACAAGGACGGCATTCTGGCGGGCCTGGTGGCGGTGCGCATGGTGTTGCACTACGGCCGGCCCCTCTCCGATCTGCTGCGGGAGCTGGAAGCGGAATGCGGCACTTACTATTGGCACCAGGAAACGTTCGTGATCGACATGCCGGCCCGGGAAGCGCACGAGAAGCTGAAGGCCCTGGGTTCCATCGCGCCCGGCCGGCAGGTGAACGCCGCGGGTAAGACCCGCGAGGTGCGGTCGGTCAACCAGGAGGACGGCTTCAAATTTACATTCACCGACGGCACGTGGATGATGATGCGGCCTTCGGGCACGGAGCCCAAGGTGCGAATCTATGCGGAAACCCGCGAGAGCCTGGACGCGACCCGCGCCCTCTGCCAGGCCGCCAAGGCCCTGGCGCTGGAAGCGATGCACGCGCGCGCGTGACCGGACGTCCGCAATGGGACTCCCCCGGCGCCGGTGGAACGCCCCATGGTCCGCTCCCTCCCTGGAGAGCCCTCGTGATCGAATCGCAATCCCATCGGCCCGGCCCATGAAGCTCGGTTTTTCCCTCCCCATCTCCGGCGCCATGGCGACCCCGGAGAATCAGGTGCGCGCGGCCCAGCACGCCGAGGCGTTGGGTTACCATTCGCTCTGGGTCTTCCAACGGCTGCTGTACGCCCTGGAACCCAAGAACGAGTACCCGCCGTTCCCCGGTCCCCGCTGGCCCAAGGCCTTCGAAAGCGTCGTGGACCCGATCGTGACGCTGGCCTATGTGGCGGCGGTGACGAAGCGCATCCGGTTGGGGGCCAGCGTGCTCATCATGCCGTTCTACCCGCCCGCCGTGTTGGCGAAACAACTGGCCACCCTGGACCACGTGTGTGCGGGACGCCTGGACGTGGGACTGGGAATCGGCTGGTCCAGGGACGAGTTCGAGGCCGCGGGCGTGCCCTACACCCGGCGCGGCGCGCGGGCGGATGAATACCTGCGCTGCCTGAAGACCATCTGGACCCAGGACGTGGTCGAATTCCACGGGGAGTTCTACCACGTGCCCAAGTCGAAAATTGACCCCAAGCCGCTGCAGAAGCCCTATCCTCCGCTCACCTACGGCGGTTTCGGGAGCGCGGCGGTCAAGCGCGCCGTCGCGCTCGCGGATGGTTTCAGCGGTGGGAACCTCGCCTTGTCCCGAGCCGCCTCGCTGGTCGCGGAATACCGGGCGGCCGCCCTGGCCGCGGGCCGGGACCCCGAGCGTCTGATCATCGTATCGCGCGGCTCCTTCCGGCTGCACGATGCTTCCCAGGGCAAGGAGCGCCGCCCGCTCTTCGGCACGATCGAGGAAATTCAGGAGGACATTCAACGCTACGCGGAAGCCGGGCTCACCGAGTTGTTCCTGGAGTCGAACTTCGATCCCAACTTGACCTTTGATCGACTCTTGGAGGTCATGACCGTGCTGGCCCCCCGCTCACCGCCGTTCACATAGGAGCGATCGATCCGGGTGCGAGGGAGGAGCCCCTGTCGCGCCCCCCTCGCGAAAGTGGAAGCGGTTGCCGTTCGCGGAGCGCACAATGCGGGACCGATCCACCCGATCCGCGGCGCAGCGGTCAGCAGTTCCCTAAACGTCTTGAGCCATGGCGTCTACCCATCGAGTCGAATTTCACGCGCTCTATCCGATCAGCGGCAATCCCCCCAGTTGGGGCCACGCCGATGTGATGGAGCGCACGGCGCGCATCTTCGAGCACGTCACGTGGGCGGTTGCCGTGAATCCCGGCAAGACCTACCTGTTCTCGACGGCCGAACGGATGGACATGATGGCGGATTATGTTCGCCATTTCGGACTGAAGAATGTTACCGTGGCGGAATATCAGGGAGCGACGGTGCGCTTCGCGGAAACCATCGGCGCGCGCGTGATCGTCAAGGGCTTGCGCAACGCCTCGGATCTGCAGGCGGAGATGGAGCAGGCCATGGGCAACCGCAATATGAACCCTGGCATCGAGACCGTGACGCTGTTTACGTCGCCCCGCTACTCCGTCATCAATTCCAGCCTGATCCGCGAACTGGCCTTGCTGGGCGAGAACATCGAGCCCTATGTGCTCGGCAGCGTGGCCGAAAAGGTGAACGGCATTCTCAAGGCCAAGGGGCTGCTGAAGGTTTAGGGCGGCTGAGGCCGCCGGGTCTTGCAGCACGGGCGGCAGGAACCGCCCGGCACCGACGGGGTGGAAGGAACCGCCCGGATCATCCATGGATGGGTTTCTCCGCAAGCACGCTTTCCGTAGCGCAGGGTTCGCCACCGCCGTGCTGGCGCTGGTGAGCCTCGTCACGTTTCACCCGCTCGATCCCACCATGACCAACCTGCGCTACCCGAAGGACGGGGTGGGCAATTGGCTCGGCTACCCGGGGGCGCTGTTGGGCGGATCGGTGGTGGAGGGCTTTGGCCTCGCCGCCCTGCTCTTGCCGCTGCTGCTTGCCAACCTGTCCGTCACCTCCCGCGGCCGGCCGGCCTGGTATCGCTATGCGGTGCACGGCGCTGCGCTGATGCTGACCGCCGCGGCCGCCATCGGGCTCGGGGCGGATACCTTGCCCCTGGGCCTGCGCGGACCCGGGCTGCTGGGCTGGACGGCGGGTCACTGGGTGCGCTCCACCACGGGCCCGTGGACGGGGGGCGCCTTGCTGCTCTTCACGGGGGCCTACGCGCTGGCCCAGGTGGTGTACGCGCCCCACGTGCGGCGCGTTTTCAGTGACGCGCGTACGCTCTCCGGTTTCGGCGCCAGGCAGGTGCGCGCACGGGTGAGTGCCTGGTGGCGGCAGGTGCGGCCCCAGACGGGCTGGGCATGGTACGAACTGCCGCTGCTGCCCTTGCATGGCCTGCTGTTCGCCGCGGGCTGGACGTGGGAGCGGGGCATCCGGCGCACCCTCATCCGCCCCCTGAGCGATGCCGTGCAGGGCTGGCGGGAGCGGCGCTACTCCGTGGCGCGGGTGAAGCGCGGCCCGGCGGCGCCGGTGGCGCCGTCCGCGGCGTACACGCCCGAGCAGCAGCCCCGCTTACGGCCGGCCGCCGCTCCGCCCGTCCCCGACGCCTTCGCGGATTGGCTGGAGGAACCGGCGCCCATGTCACCCGCCGCGCCTGCACCGCCCCTGGCGGCTACACCGGCGGTCCAGCAGCCGCGGCCCAGCGCGCCAACCGTCCCGCCGCCTGCGGCGCCCCTGCCCATCGATGCTCCTGGTGGGGCCGTGCAAGGCGAACGCGTGGCGCGCTGGGAGGAATACCTGCGGCGCTACAAGGAGAACCTGGACCTGGACTGGGACGAGCGCTCGTGGAAGCGCAAGCGGCTGGAGGACTTGGGGCGGGACGGCGAGGAGGGGGCCGATGCCGGTACGCCGCCCAGCACGAAGCCGACGTAACGAATCTTCAAGGTTCACCGTTAAAAGCATATTGACTTGACATCCGGTGAGGGGATACGTAAGAATATTGGAAAGGAAGGCAGCATCATCTCCTTATCCGTCTGATCCCCCGCTCCGCTCCGGTTGGAACCATCGGCCAAAGGCCCGCTCTTGATCGAGCAGTCCGGCATTGAACCGGCGGGGTCACATCATCGCAAGGGCTGTTCGCCGAAGCTGCAGCACGCCGCCGCCGGATGGACCTGCGAGGGGAACACTCCAGGGAGTTACCGTCAGCGGACGGGCCGTGCGCCAAGGGCGCGCGGCGGGTCCGGCAACGCAGTCTGTGAGCCCTCTTGCCATCGAGCGCCAGAGCTGAATCCCGCGCCTTCATCGAACCTCAGTCGATTGCACGAAGCGGCATCATGTCCCTGATTCCGTGCGTTCGTTCTCATTCCGCCGCGCCCGCCAGGGGTGGGCTCGGCTATCCATAACCTCAAATCCGCATCCCCAAGCCGTCATGAAGAATCCCAAGTCCGCCTCCACCGCCGCCGCCGTTGAAGAA
>JBGPEV010000219.1:0-5621 GCA_041482995.1 bacterium
ACGATATATCGTGCCCCTACTCCGCCCAATTCAAAGTCATGCCATAGTGAATGGCGAACTGGATTCCTCGAATGATCGGGAATTGCTCGGGTACGGCATCGCCGTCTACACGCTTATCGCGCAGGTTCAATTGAATTTGCTTCACAAATTCTCCAAGCATGAGCAACTCACCGCCGCCCAACGTTTCTCGAGTGCCTTTTCCTCCGTAGGCGATCAGTGCGATCTGCCTCAGCGGCGGTAATTCAAATGCCTCGAAGAGCTTGGGTATATTCCGTTTCGCAATTTTGAATGCTTTTGCGAATCGATCCTCCCTTTTCGTCCAGCTGTGCGCATCCATTGAGCACTCGAAATGAACGAGATCATTGGTTGCTGGCCTGATGGCGACAACGTCCATCTCGCCATCGAATCCACCTCTCGTTCTCTTCTCGACTTTGACATTCCGGATGACGAAGAACCCCTGATACTCGTACCATTCGGCAACTAATGATAACTGCACAATCAATGTCCCAGGCTCCGTGCCACATTACCAAGCCCTGTGCGGGTTCGCGGACACAAGAACGGACATTCCTTATGTAGCCGTCAGTAGCTGTTCTAGAAAGTTGGCCATTTGATTCCTCCCGCCCTATTCTCACTGGATCAAACTTCCGGTTAACGCGTGACTGGCACTTCACCGTAGCATGTATACTCATGTCCCCATTTACTTCGCCACCCCCGCCGCTTGGCGCGCCTGGCTGGAGCGGCACCATGCCAGCGCCAAGGAGCTTCTGGTCGGCTTCCACAAGCGCGGGTCGGGCCGGCCCAGCGTCACGTGGCCCGAGTCCGTGGATGCCGCGCTGTGCTTCGGCTGGATCGACGGCCATCGCAAGAGTATCGACGCGGAGCGCTATACGATCCGCTTCACGCCCCGCCAGCCCGGTAGCACCTGGAGCGCCATCAACATTCGCAAGGTCAAGGAACTGACGCGGCAGGGGCTGATGACCCCCGCCGGACGCGCCGCCTTCCGCAAGCGCTCGACGAAGAACTCCGGCATCTACTCCCACGAGCAACGCCACACCGCCACGCTGAAGCGCGACGAGAAGCGGCAGTTGCGCGCTAACCCCGCCGCCTGGACCGATTGGCAGCGCCGCCCGCCCTCCTACCGCAAGGCGGCCATCTGGTGGATCGTCAACGCCAAGAAACCCGAGACCCGCTTCCGGCGGCTGGCCACGCTGATCCGCGACTCGGCCGCCGGCCGCACCGTTCCGCCGCTCACGTGGAGCAAGAAGGCTCGGTAGTCGGGCGGCAATACCCCGCACCCCACCCAGACCGGCCACACGGCGGGTCGGTCTCCCACCGCAAATGAGACCTTTGGGCAACTCATACACACTTGCGTTCAAGATGGGAACGTGTAATAAGCAGACCAAATCCCCAATGACGAACGGGAGGTCTGCCCATGGCACGGAAGCCACAGGCCGCCGCAACGGTGGTGAAGGCGGCGGAAGGGGTTGTGCGTACGACCAGCGATGCAAGGGAACTGCGCCGGGCACAGGCGGTGTTGCTGCCGGCCGTGCACGGGCTGACGATCACGGACAGCGCACGGGTCATTGGCCGGAGCAAGGCGAGCGTGATGCGGCTGCGTGCCGAGTTTCGGCAACAAGTCGAACAGCCGGAGCGGCCGCGGCCCCAGTGGGGCGGCAGACGGCGGCAGCACATGACCCCGGAGAAGGAAACGGCTTTCCTGGCGCCTTTCCTGGAGCCAGCTCGGCAGGCAGGGATCCTGGTCGTGGCGCCGATCAAAACCGCCTACGAGCAGGCGATTGGCCGGAAGGTGCCCGATTCGACGGTGTACCGGCTGCTGGCGCGCCATGGATGGCGCAAGATTGCGCCGCGCCCGCATCATCCCAAGGGCAGCCCCGAGCGGCGGGAAGCCTGGGAAAAAAACTCCCCGAAACATTGAGGAAACTGGCGCAGCGAGCCCAGGGCCGCAAAGTGCGGCTGATGTTTCAGGATGAGGGGCGTTTCGGGCGCATCAGCGATCCCCGCCGTTGCTGGGGGCCGCATCCCATTCGTCCCGTAGGCAAGGCTGCCATGGTGCGCGAATACCTCTACGCCTACGCAGCCTTGTCGCCATGGGATGACTGCCTGGACAGCCTGATCCTGCCGGACGCCGACACCCAAGGCATGAACATCTTCCTGGCCGAGGTCGCGCGGCGCCACCCGGACGATTTCATTGTCCTGGTGCTCGATGGCGCAGGATGGCATCGCGCTCGCGCCCTGAAAGTGCCCGCCAACATGACCCTGCTGCCTTTGCCTGCATATTCGCCGCAACTCAACCCGGTGGAGCACCTTTGGGACGAACTGCGGGAGAAGTCCTTCCACAATCAGGTCTTCGCCAGCCTGGACGCCGTCGAAGACCGCCTGTGTGAAGCCTTGGCTGCCTTCGAGCCAGACTCAAAACGCATTCACTCGCTCGCCGCTTGGCCGTGGATCATTGCACTCAACTTGAATGCAAATTAGTATCAGCACCGCTTGCAACGGGAACCCGCGGTTCTGGGGAGGGGAGTGGCGGCCTACAACTTGCGGATCTGGTAGCCAACGCGAGGGAAATGTACGGCGACATCGCCCACGTGCGCATCGTGACGGCGCAGCGTAACGCGCTCGACGGAGAGCCCCGTCAACGCGCCCTCCACGGGGTCACGGCCGGTGTCCTCCGCCGTGACGGCGATGCGGTCGCCCGCCTTCAGCCCCAGCGCGTTGGCCGGGTCCACGCCGCTCTCCGCACCCGGCTCGGCGTCGTGGGCAATGTGCAGCGCCTCATGGGCGTGCAGCTCCGTGCGCGCACCGTGGCCGATGGACGCAACGCGGGCCATCCAGGCCGTGACGTGGCGATAAGGTTCCAGGCACGCCTCCACCCGGCGCCCATTCCGGCTGAGGAACCACAGGCTGTGGTAGACGGAAAGATCCACCAACCCGGCGTCGCCGCCGGTCAGGTAGGCGCGGCCGTCGGCCAGCATGCCATCCACCCAGCCCAGCAGGGCGCGCAGCCGCTCCAGATGGCGCGGGCCGCTGGACTTCATCCGATCCAGATCCACCTGGTCGATGCCGCGCATGGCGGCCCGATCCTTGTGGAATTCCATGGGGATCTTCTCCGCATTGGTGGCGAAGGCATACCCTACGGCGGCCGGAAATAGCGCCGTCGCCGCCCATCCGGCGATCATCGCGGCCAGCCCGGCGGAGCCCGACGGGTAAAGCGTCGGGCGCGGGTGGCGACGCTCCAGTTCGGCCGCGATGCACTCGGTATCGCAATACACGTCGGCGCCGGCTTGCAGCACGGGCGTGCGCCGATAGCCCCCGGTCAGCACGACCAGGTCTGGCTTGGGCATGATGACGGGGATGTCCACGGACTTCCACGCCAGCCCCTTCAACCCCAGGGCCAGCCGGATTTTCTCCGCGTAGGGGGAGGTGTCGTAGTGGTGCAGGATCAAGTCGCTCATGGCTGGCTCGCGTGGAGGGAGAAAGAATCCCGCGCAGCGATTGCGGGAATCCGGCAGGGGTAGGCCAGGTGCGCCGGAATTAGGGTTCCGCCCAAAGGCGCACCCGATCGATGGGGGCCTTCGCGATCAACTCCACCTCGCGGGCCTTGCCCTGCCGGGCGAAGAGCGATCTGTGGGCCGTACCCAAGTCGTACCGCGCCTCGCGTTGGGCCGGGTCGCGAATCGCGCTTTGGAGCCGCGTCACCGTCACCGGACACACGCCGCGCATCACCGGGGTGACGTGATGCAGGGCGGTCTCCGCATGGCCAGCCCACGGTAGCGCAGGGCCGCCGCCAGGAATATAGCCCGCCGCGATCGGCGGATAAGGCGATTGCGCGCCGCCGTGCCCTGGGGTAGGCAACATGGGGGATTTCTCCGCAACCGGGAGTGAAAGATGGCCAGCGCGTATCTGTTGCTCAAGTCCCTGCACGTCATCGCGGTGATCGCCTGGATGGCGGGCTTGCTCTACCTGTACCGGCTCTACGTCTATCACCGGGCGGAGGCGGAGGCGGCGGTGATGGCGCGCTTCCGCGTGATGGAACGGCGCCTGTGGCTGGCGATCACCGTACCGGCGGCCTGGTTGGCGGCGCTCACGGGGCTGGGGATCATCTTCCTCTTGCCCTGCGCCTACCTGCCCAATGGCTGGTTCTATCTCAAGTTGCTGCTGGTCGCGGGCATGCTCGCGGTGCACTTCATGGCAGGAGGCTACCGCAAGCGGTTCCTGCAACCCCCGTTCCCGCTCACCGAGCGCGCCTTCCGCGTCCTGAACGAAGTGCCGACCCTGCTGATGATTGCAATCGTGTTCCTGGTGGAATTCCAGCCCGCCTGGGGGCGCCTGCCCCTCTGCCAGTAGACGGGGCACCCGCCGGCTTGGCCTAGAGCAGGGTGCCGGTCAGCAGCAGGGCGGCCACCGTGAAGTAAATGACGATCCCGCTCACGTCCACCAACGTCGCGACGAAGGGAGCCGAGGCGCTGGCCGGGTCGAAACCCAGCCGCCGGAGCAGGAAGGGCAGCAGGGAGCCGGTGAGCGTGCCCCAGGTGACCACGCCGATCAGGGCCAGGGCGACCGTGAGTGCGATCAACAGGTAGTGCTCGCCGTACAGGTGGGTGAAGGGCTGCCATGCCAGGATGCGCACGAAGCCGATCGCGCCCAAGATCGAGCCCAGCGCCAGCCCGGCAGCCAATTCGCGCCGGGCCACCCGCCACCAGTCCCGCAGCCGCACCTCGCCCAGGGCCATGGCGCGGATGATCAGCGTGGTGGCCTGCGAGCCCGAGTTGCCGCCGCTGCTGATGATGAGGGGGATGAACAGGGCCAGCACGACGGCGCGGGAAATGGCCGTCTCGAAGAAGGCCATGGCGGTGGCCGTCAGCATCTCGCCGATGAACAGCGCCGTGAGCCAGCCCGCGCGCTTGCGGATCATGTGCGCCAACGCCGTCTTGAAATACGGGGCGTCCAGGGCCTCCATCCCACCCAGCTTCTGGATATCCTCGGTGGCCTCTTCCTGCACCACGTCGACGATGTCGTCCACCGTGACGATCCCCTTCATGCGCCCCGCATCGTCCACCACGGGGACGGCCACCAGATCGTGCTCGGCGAAGATCTTGCTGAGGGTTTCCTGCTCCATGTGCTCGGTGACGGAGATCACGTCGCGATTCATGATGTCCCGCACCATCGTGCCCGGCGGCGCGGCGAACAGCTCGCGAAAGGAGGCGACTCCGGCCAGGCGTTGCTGATCGTCCAGCACGTAGACGTAGTACAGCGTCTCCGGATGCTCGCGCGACTGGCGGCGCAGGTAGGTGATCGCCTCGTCCACCGTCATGTCCGCCCGCATCCGGGCGTAGCGGGGATTCATCAATCCGCCGGCCACGTCCTCCTTGTAAGCCAACAGGGAGCGGATCTCGGCGCGGGCGCCGTTGTCCAGCAGCGCGATCAACTCCTCGCGCCGGCCGGCCGGTGCTTCCTGCACCACGTCGGCCGCGTCGTCCGGCGGCAGGCTGCGCATCCAGGAGCGGCGCTCCCCTGCCGGCAAGGCGAGCAGCACTTCGCTTTGGTCATGGGAAGACAGTCCGGAGAAGAAGTCCTCCGCATCGGGGCGAACCACCAGCATG